>JAUZEI010000211.1 GCA_030839105.1 Actinomycetota bacterium | reverse complement strand
GGTGTCACGGAGCACACCTGGGACCGGGAGGCCGCGGGCGTGACGTTCGAGCGCCGCTGAACCGAATGGCCCATTCGACCTGATCCGCGTCTGATTGAGTCTCAGCTCGGCCGGGCTTCGCTCCGATACCCGTCGATGCGTAAATGCGGTTCGTGCGGCTACCTGCTGCTCGGGGACGGCGATGATTGCGGGCGCTGTGGCGCCTTGCTCCCGCCGGTGCAGACGACTGCGGTCGGCGCCGGTGCCGTCGACTCCGCGGCCCCGCCGGACGCCGCCACGCCGTCCCAGTCCCCTGCGGCCGGGCCGTCCCGGCCGCCGTTCGGCCGGCTCTCGATCCCGCCGCCGGTTCCCGCGCCGGCTCCGACACCAGGCCCGGCGGATGCCTACGCCGCCGGATCTCCGCCGCCGCCTGCCGCCGAGACCCGTGCTCCCGGGATGTCCGTTGGGCCCACGGACCCGGTCCGGCCACCGCGCGCGACGCGCCTCGGCGTGATCGCGTTGGTCGTGGCGATCGCATGCGCCGCGGGCTTCGGCGCGATGCACCTGCACTCGGATCCGCTGCCGGCGGGTACGAACGCGTTCGTCGCCGGTGAGGGCGTGACGTACACCTCGCCCGACGGATCGTTTCAGGTGCAGCTGCCGCACACGCCCGTGCTCGACACGCGCGCGATCACCCTGAACTCCATCCCGGCGACGGTCTACACGGCCGATACCCAGGCCGACGGCTACGACGTCGCGGTCGCGAGCATTGCGTTTCCCGACCGATTGTCGTCGTTGCAGATGCAGCGCGCGCTCGACGCCGCGTTCAAGGAGAGGATTTCGGTCGCGGGTGGCACGCTCGAGCGGAAGGATCTCACGATGCGGGACAAGCTCCCCGCGGTCGAGGGCCGGTTCAACCGGAACGGCGTGCACGCGCACCTGCTCATCGTCGCGTCCGCTTCGGCACTCGTCCTGATTGCCGTCTCCGCCAAGTCGGGTACCGATCGGCTGTACAAGGCGCTCGAAGCATCGTTGATCGTCGGCTGATCGTCGGCTGATCGACAACTGAGCTGCCCGGCTGATCGGCCGGGCGTCGTGCGCGGCTTCAGCGGCGGCGCGCCTTCCAGATCCATTCTGCCGGCCAGCGGCGGGCCCACTTCGGCGGGGCGAAGTCGTCATACGTGGTCGCCGCGTCGGGACCGACGATCAACTCCTGTAGATCCTCGATGTCGAAGCCGTTGGCTCGAAGCACGCGTATCCAGCCGCCCGGAGGCAGGACCCAGTCGACGGTTCCCTGCTCGAGCGCCAGACGTCCGAGGTCGGCGTAGTCGATCTGCAGCTTGCGGGTCTGCTGTTCATTCTTGTCGTCCCACGTGAGGTACAGCATGGGGTGCGTGCAACAGAACGCGAGCAGGCCGCCCGGGCGCAGAAGACGTGCGACCTCGGGCACGCTGACGTGCGGGTCACAGAAGCTGAGCGCGCCGTGGTCGCAGAAGACGATGTCGAAGCTTGCGTCCGAAAACGGCACCTGCTCGCCGCTGGCCTGCACAAGGGGAACCGTGCCGGCCGCGCGACGCGCGTGACCGAGTTGCGCGGCGGAGACGTCGAGACCGACCACTCGGGCGCCCCGTTCGGCGAGCGCGATCGACCACTGCGCGGCACCGCACCCGAGCTCCAGCACCGCCCGGCCCGACACGTCGCCGAGGATCTGCAGCTCGGATTCCGGCACGCGGTACGCACCCCACGCGAGCGGCGCGTGCGCGAGCTGGGCGCCGTGGGCGTCCTGATAGTTGTCGGAGTCGGCGTCCCAGAACGATCGGTTGTGACGAACGTCCGAATCGCTCACGCGGTCGGCGAGAACCCGGCCAGTGTCATCGGCTCGTTGTGCTCGACCCGGCGTCCCTTGGCCACGATCGACACGTCGTGACCGACGGCCTCGCTGCGCAACGCGCCGACCGTGCACTTCTCGCGCGGGCGGATCGCGTAGGGATCGAACCGGAAGAAGCGCATCGCGTTCTCGTGGGTCATCTGGTTGATCTCGGCGTCGGTGAGATCGGTCGCCCCCCACGCCTGCATGAGCCGCTCGGGGGCGTCGGGCCAGATCGCGTCGCTGTGCGGATAGTCGGTCTCGATGCAGATGTGGTCGGTACCGATCTCGCGCGCGTTGCGGGCGCCGAAGTCGTCCTCGATGAAACACAGGATCACGTGCTCCGAGAACACCTGGCTCGGCAGCTTGTCGCCGAAGTCGGAGAAGGTCCACGCCTTGTGGGCCTTGTACGAGTGGTCCATGCGCTCGAGGAAGTAAGGGATCCAACCGATCCCGCCCTCGGACAACGCGACCTTCACGTCGGGGAACCGGCGGAAGACCGGCGAGAAGGTGAGGTCGGCCGCGGCCTGCACGATGTTCATCGGTTGCAGCGTGATCATCACGTCGACGGGCGCGTCGAGCGCGGTGATGGCGAGCTGGCCCGACGAGCCGATGTGCATGTTCACGATCGTGCCGACGTCGCTGCACGCCTTCCAGAACGGGTCCCAATGCTCGGTGTGCAGGCTCGGCAACCCGAGAGGTACCGGGTTCTCCGGGAAAGTGATCGCGTGACATCCCCGCTCGGCGACGCGGCGGACCTCGTCGCCGCACGCTTCGGGATTCCAGATGGGCGGGATCGCGAGCGGGATCAGGCGGTCGGGCGCGGCGCCGCACCACTCTTCGATGTGCCAGTCGTTGTAGGCACGACACAACGCGAGTGCGGCGTCCTTGTCGTCGAGGGCGGCGAAGAGACGCCCGGCGAAACCGGGCAGTGACGGGAAGTTGAGCGAAGCGAGCAGACCGTTCGCCGACATGTCGAGGACCCGCTGTTGCACGTCGTAGGTGCCCGGTCGGAGCTCGTCGAAGCTCGTGGGATCCATGCCGTATTCCTCGGGCGGGCGTCCCGCCACGGCGTTGAGGCCGACGTTCGGGATGTCGAAGTCGAGGAAGACCCAACGATCGGTGCCGTCGGGCATGTGCTCGATCCGCGGCGCGATGTCCTTGTACTTCGGGGGCACGTGCTTCTCGAACAGGTCGGGCGGTTCCACGACGTGGTCGTCGACGCTGACCAGGATCATGTCTTCCATGCGCATAGCCGAAGTTTACGTCCGTCGGATTTCTTTTGGCAGTGCCGACCGGACCTCCGCCCCGGGCACCGCTGCGCACGCGCGGGCTAGCTTCCCCGCCGTGCAGAGACCGGTGTGCATCGTCGGGGTGGGCTTGTCGGACGGTCCCGTTACCCCCGACCTGAGTGCGGTCATGTTGGAGGCGCAGTCGTTCCGGCGGGCGCTCGACGACGCCGGCCTCGAGAAGGACGACATCGACGGCCTCGCCAGCGCGGGTTACGGCGGGATGCACGAGGTCGCGCTGGCCGAGTACCTCGGTCTCGCTCCGACGTGGCTCGAGTCGTCCAGTGTCGGCGGCTCCAGCTTCGAGTTCCACGCGATGCACGCGTACCGGGCCATCCAGAACGGTGACGCCGACACGATCGCGATCGTCTACGGGAACAACCAGCTGTCGGCCTCGGGACGCACGCTCGGAACCGGCGGTGGAGGTGGTGGACGCGGTGGCATGGCGCTCCCGTTGCCCATGTCGTACGAGTTCCCGACCGGCCTGACGCTCGTCGGCGCGTACGCGATGGCGGCGCAGCGCCACATGCACGAGTACGGGACGAAGCCCGAACAGCTTGCGTCCATCTCCGTGCAGACGCGTGAGCACGCCGCGCGCAATCCCAACGCGATGTACCGCGACCCGATCACCGTCGATGACGTCATGTCGTCCCGGCTCGTCGCCGACCCTCTGCACAAGCTCGACTGCTGTGTGATCTCCGATGGTGGTTGCTGCGTGATCATGAGCACCGAAGAACGCGCCCGCGATCTCGGGCACCGCCCGGTGTTCGTGCGCGGCGCGGCGGGCGGAACGACACATCATTCGATCGCGGCCATGGCCGACATGACCCGCACGGCGGCGGCGGTCAGCGGGCCGAAGGCGTTCGCGGAAGCAGGTATCACGCCCGCCGACGTCGACATGTTCGCCATGTACGACTCGTTCACGTACACGGTGCTGGTGGTGCTCGAGGATCTCGGTTTCGCGCCCAAGGGCGAAGGCGGCGCGTTCGTAAGCGACAACGGCGGCAACCTCCGCCTCGGCGGCGCGCTGCCGACCAACACCGACGGCGGCGGTCTCTCGGCGACCCACCCCGGGATGCGCGGCCTGTTCCTGCTGTGCGAAGCGACGCGTCAGCTGCGCGGTGAGGCGGGCGCCAGCCAGGTGCCCGGGGCGGAGATCGCCGTCGCGCACGGCAGTGGTGGCTGGCTCTCGACGCAGGCCACCGTGGTTCTGGGCACGGAGGGAAACTGATGGCCGAAGCAGCCCCGGCGGGCTGGACGGAGGTGCCCAAGTGGCTCGTGCCGCGACCGACCAAGGAAGACCGCGAATACTGGGAGGGCGCCGGTCGCGGTGAGCTTCGCATCCAGCGCTGCCTCACATGCGGACGTCATCAGCATTACGCCCGCATGCTGTGTAGCCATTGCGGGAAGCAGACGCTCGAATGGGTGACCGCGAGCGGGCGCGGCACGGTCTATTCGTTCACCGTGATCCGCCAGAACGGAGTGCCGCCCTTCAACGAGCGCATCCCGTTCGTCGTCGCGACCGTCGATCTCGACGAGGACGGCGCGCGGCTCATCGCCCCGATGCCCGAGCTGGCGCCGGACGAAGCCCGTGTCGGCATGCGGGTGCGCGCCGCGTTCCGGCCCGCGCCAGAAGGTCTCGGGTTCGTCGACTTCGCCGCGGAGTAGCGCCGCGGAACACCCGGCGGTGACTAGCCCTGCGAAGCGACGGACCGGATCTCCGGCGCGCTGTTCTGGGTCCCGGCGCTCGTCGTGGCGCTGTTCGGCACCGCGCTCGCGGGTGCGCTGTTCGGCGCCGCCGCGCCGCCGCGGCTGACGATCGAGACGACGAGCTTTGCAAGCACACCTTCGACCTGCTCGGGCGTTCTCGGCGCGCGGCGCAGGCGCTCGTAGGTTGCGTACGACGTGAGTGCACCGAGGGCGTCGCTTGCTTCGTCGACCGTCCAGTGCGCACGCATCTGACCGGCGGCCGCAAGTGACTCCACGAGCTTGCGGAGCTGCTTCTCGTCGATTCCTTCGCCCGCCTGGTCGCCGCCGGTCAGTGCCGTCAACGTGCGGAGACCATTCATACGTTCTTCGTGCTCGGCCCAGTGCCGGCACACCGCGCCGAGGATGTCGCGCAGCGCCACCAGCGGATCGCTCGTGGCTGTTCGCGAGTCGTCCATCGTGACGGACCGCGCGATCGACGACGCAAGCTCGTCGAGCACCGCACGCTTGGAGCGGAAGTGCTCGTACACGGTCGCGCGGGCGACGCCCGCTTCCTTGGCGAGGACGTCCATGCTGAAGCCGCCGGCGCCGCGCTCGCGGGTGAGGCGGCCCGCGGCGTCGACGATGCGGGTCCGGGTCGCACGGACCAGTTCCCGCCGTGTGGGGCTCATCGACGGGCTCCGAGGGTCGCCTTGGCTGTCAGGTTCAACATTTCGAAAGCCTTTGCTCGATCGTCGTGGCCGTTGTGCTGCCCGCCGGGTTGTCACCGACGCGCTGCCCCGTAGGGATTGCATTTCCCGAAGTACGCATCCGCCGAATCATTCGGGGCGGAGAAACTGCGAAGCTGGGGGATTTGGGCAGGTCAGACGTCCGCCGGCACCCTGGAGCCGCCCACGACGAGCTCGAGCTCGCGGGCAAAGACCTTCTCGAACAGTTCACGGCGTCTACGGGCACCCCAGAGCTCCAACTCGGCGTCGTCGCGGGCGAGAAGTCGAATGACAACCAGGTCTGTACCCACAAATGCCTCGAGATCCTCAACCCCGCCCCGGCGGCCCCGGTCCAGACCGTCGGCAACCCGCAGCATTGCCGCAAGTTTTCGCAGTCGGGTGCGGTCGTCGGCGGTGAGAGCGGCGTAGCGCGACTCCGAGGTTTTCGGGTCGCCCCGGCGATGGTGGCGGACGAGCGTCGCCAGGAACGCGACCTCCGCGGGCTCGAATCCGCGCAGCTCGCCGTTCTCGACGAGATATGCCGCGTGGCGGTGATGCCCCTTCCGTGACACGTGCTGTCCGATGTCGTGCAACAGCGCCGCGAACTCCAACATCTCGCGATCGCGATCCTCCAGCCCGTGGAGGTCGACGGTCTGGTCGAACAAACGCCGCGCGAGGCGCGCGACATGGTCGGTGTGTGCAACGTCGGAATTGCAGCGACGGGCCAGGCTCGCGACCGACGCCCGGCGCAGCGCGCGCGGGTCGTCCGACCAGTCGCTCGGATCGTGACTGCGCACTGCGTCGAGGACGATGCCCTCCCGCAGCGCCCAGTCGCTCACCATCAAGCCGTCGAGGTCGAACAGTTCCAGTGCGGTGACCAGGAGCGTCGAGCCGGCCGGTAGGAGCTCGGCTCGGCGCTGCTCCTCGAGGCCGGGCATGCGGCGACGCTCCGACGTCTTGGCTTCCATGATGCGCTCGTGCAGCTGCTCGACGGCCGACCGCGACGCGCGTAACGCATTCGTGCTCGCCGGCAGGGTGCGCTCACCGGATTCCAACGCGACGGCCATGCGCACGAGGTCGTTGAGTGTCCCGCTCGTACCCACTCCGAGTCCCGGACTCCGTTTGCGCACCTCGTCGACGAGTGGCTCGAGGCCGGCGCGCACGCGCTCGTCGAGACGTTTGCGGTCGGCGCGCGACGGCGGATCGTCGTGCACGCACTCCGCAGTGAGGCGGCCCACGCCGAGCGGCAGGCTGCGTTCCCATCGGAGCCCGGACGCGTCCCCGATCATGATCTCGACGCTCCCGCCGCCGAGGTCGAAGCACAGCGCGGGCGGCGGCTCGAGCACGACGCTTGCTCGGATGGCGGCGAAGACGAGCCGGGCCTCCTCGTCGCCGTTGATCACCTCGACCTCGACGCCCGTCTCCGACTCGATACGGTCGATCAGCTCGGGCCCGTTGGCCGCGGTGCGGATGGCGCTCGTCGCCTTGGCGATGAATTCCCGGGCGCCGAGGGCGTCGGCGAGTTGGCGCAGACGCCGGACGGCGGCGATCGCGCGATCGGCCGTGGCGGGTGGGATGCGTCCGTGACGGGCGACGTCGTCGCCCAGCCGCAACATCTCCTTCTCCCGCGCGACCGCGGTGAACGTGCCGTCGACGTGGACGTCGGCGACGAGGAGGTGGAAGGAGTTCGATCCGAGGTCGAGCGCGGCGATGCGCATCGGACAGGACGCTACCCACGCGCGTACCCTGGCCCGACCATCGCATGCGCAACCCGAAGAAATCGGCGTGGAGGGAAACGGAACAATGGGCACTGAGGAACTGGCGTTCGAATCTCGGATGTTGATCGACGGGAAGCTCGTCGAGGCGGAGGGCGCCAAGACCTACGACAATCTCAACCCGGCCACCGAGACTGTCATCGGTCCCGTCGCCGACGCCTCCCCGGCCGACATGGAGCGAGCGATCGCCGCGGCCCGGCGGTCATTCGACGAGACCGACTGGTCGACGGATCGGGCGTTTCGTAAAGCATGCCTCCAACAGCTGAAGGAGGCGCTCGACAAGCACAAGGAAGACCTGCGCCCGCAGATCGTTGCCGAGGTAGGAACGCCGGTCGGTCTCACGTTCGCGATTCAGCAGGACACCTGCATCGACGACATGCAGTGGGACATCGACATGATCGAACGCTACGAGTGGGAGTACGAGCTCGGGAACCACGAGTTCTTCGGCCTGAATTCGAACCGGCTCGTGATCCGTGAGCCGATCGGAGTCGTCGGCGCGATCACGCCGTGGAACTTCCCCTTCATGCTGAATCTCTCGAAGATCACACCCGCGCTCGCGGCGGGATGCACGGTGATCCTGAAGCCGGCGCCCGACACGCCGTACTCGGCGACGTGGATCGGCAAGATCGTGGCCGAGGAGACCGACATCCCGGCCGGCGTGTTCAACGTGGTGACGGCGTCGGATCCGGCGGCGGTCGGCGACGTGCTCACCGGTTCGCCGCTCGTCGACATGATCTCGTTCACGGGATCGACCGCGGTCGGCAAGCACATCGCGGCCCGGGGCGCCGAGACGTTGAAGCGCGTGTTCCTCGAGCTCGGCGGCAAGTCGGCAAACATCGTGCTCGACGACGCGAACTTCGCCGAGGTGCTCCCGGGTGCCGGCATGGTGTGCATGCACTCCGGCCAGGGCTGCGCGATCACGACGCGTCTGTTGCTCCCGCGCTCGCGCTACGACGAGGGCGTCGAGATGGTGAAGGCGGCGTTCG
>JAUZEI010000200.1 GCA_030839105.1 Actinomycetota bacterium | reverse complement strand
TCGGCGACCCGGAACGAGAACGTCTTGGCCGCCCGCATCTTCGGCAGCTTCTGCCGCACCGGCTCCTGCACGATGACCGTCTCGACGATCCGCTCGACCTCTTGGGTCACGCTCTCGGACGCCTTCTTCTGCGTCGAGAGCGGCTGACCGACCTTGCAGTTGTCGCGGTACAACGCCACCGCCTTCAGGCCGAGCCGCCACGACTCGAGGTAGAGCTCCTCGACCTCTTCGACGGTCGCCTCCTCGGGCATGTTCACGGTCTTGCTGATGGCGCCCGAGATGAACGGCTGCACCGCCGCCATCATTTTCACGTGCCCCATGTAGTGAATGGTGTTGTCGCCCATCGAGCAGGCGAAGACGGGCATGTGCTCCGACTTGAAGACCGGCGCACCGATGATCGTCTTGTGCTCGTCGATGTAGGAGATGATCTTGTCGACCTCGTCGGCGCTGTAGCCGAGCTTGTCGAGCGCACGCGGAATCGTCTGGTTGACGATGAACATCGTGCCGCCGCCGACGAGCTTCTTGGCCTTGGTCAGCGCGAGGTCGGGCTCGATGCCGGTGGTGTCGCAGTCCATCATCAGGCCGATCGTGCCGGTCGGGGCCAGCACGGTCGCCTGCGAGTTCCGCACGCCGTAGCGCTCACCGAGCTCGACCGCGTTGTCCCACGCCTCTTGTGCTGCACACAGCAGCTCGGGCGGGATGAGATCCTCGTCGATCTTGGCGGCTTCGGACCGGTGCATGCGCAGAACGTCGAGGGTCGGCTCCTCGTTCTGGGCGTAGCCCGCGAACGGACCCATACGGGCCGCGGTCTTCGCGCTGGTCGCGTACGCGTGCCCGGTCATGAGCGACGTGATCGCCGCCGCCCACGCCCGACCACCGTCGGAGTCGTAGGGCATGCCTTCGGCCATCAGCAGTGCACCGAGGTTGGCGTAGCCGAGCCCGAGCTGGCGGAACACCCGGCTGTTCTCGGCGATCTTCTCGGTCGGGTAGTCGGCGTTACCGACGAGGATCTCCTGCGCGGTGAACATCACCTCGACGGTGTGCTTGAACCCGTCGACGTCGAAGCTGCCGTCGTCGCCGAGATAGTGCAACAGGTTGATGCTCGCGAGGTTGCACGCCGAGTTGTCGAGGTGCATGTACTCCGAGCACGGGTTGCTCGCGTTGATGCGACCGGTGTTCGCAGCCGTGTGCCAGCGGTTGATCGTGGTGTCGAACTGCATGCCCGGGTCGGCGCACTCCCACGCCGACTGGCTGATCTGCTTCATGAGATCGCGGGCCCGGAGCGTCTTCACCGTCTCGCCGGTCGTGACCGCTTTCAGGTTCCAGTCCCGGTCGTCGAGCACGGCTTCCATGAACGCGTCGTTGACACGGACCGAGTTGTTCGCGTTCTGGTACTGGATCGAGTGGCTGTCCTTGCCGTCGAGATCCATGTCGAAGCCCGCGTCGCGCAGTGCACGCGCCTTGCGCTCCTCGACCGCCTTGCACCACACGAAGTCTTCGATGTCGGGATGGTCGACGTCGAGGATCACCATCTTGGCGGCGCGCCGCGTCTTGCCGCCGGACTTGATGGTCCCGGCCGACGCGTCGGCGCCGCGCATGAAGCTGACCGGACCCGATGCCGTGCCCCCGCCCTTCAGGTGCTCGTGCGACGACCGGATCTTCGAGAGGTTGATGCCCGCGCCCGAGCCACCCTTGAAGATGGTGCCCTCTTCCCGATACCAGTTGAGGATCGCGTCCATCTGGTCGTCGACGGCGAGGATGAAACACGCCGACGCCTGCTGCGGCACACCCTTCACCCCGATGTTGAACCACACCGGAGAGTTGAAGGACGCCCGTTGGTGGAGCAGCACGAACTTGAGCTCGTCGCGAAACGCGTCGGCCTCCCGCTCGTCGACGAAGTAGCCGTCCTTCGTGCCCCAGTTGGCGATCGTGTCGACGACCCGGTCGATGACTTGGCGGAGCGACCACTCCCGCTCGGCGGTGCCGAGGGTGCCGCGGAAGTACTTCTGGGCGACGATGTTCGTGGCGTTCAGTGACCAGCTCGTGGGGAACTCGACGTCGGCCTGGAAGAAGGCGTCGCCGCCGTCCTTGTAGTTCTGGATGCGCGAGTCGCGCCGCTCCCACTCGACGGTGTCATAGGGGTCGACACCGGGACGCGTGAAGCGCCGGTTGATCCCGATCCCGAGCTGTTCCGGCGCCATCGCCATGCTGTCAGTCTCCCTCCGAGCCCGCTTCGGACTCACTTCCGCCCCGATAGCTAAACCACCATATGTTGTGGTTGCTTCCCATCTCGACCGCGAGATGGGGGTGCATTACACCACTGTAATTCCACGCATGTCAAGGCTTTCCGGGCCATTCGGACCCGGGCACCGGCGGCCCGCTCGCCTCCCGCCGAAGAGCCCGGCGACCACCGGCGCGGGCGCTCGCGGGCCCGCTCAGCGCTGCTTGGGCTCCGTGGTCTTTTGGAGCTCGCCGACCTCACGCTCGAAGTCGGCAAGGTCCTCGAAGCCCTTGTACACGGACGCGAACCGCAGGTAGGCGACGTGATCGAGGGCCCGCAACCGCTCGAGGACGGCCATGCCCACCCGGTCGCTCGGAACCTCGCCGCCGACGGACCGCAGCTCCTCTTCGACATCGGCGACCAACTCGTCGACGGTGGTGCGATCGAGCCGGCCCGACGCCGAGCGCTCGATGCCCGACCGCAACTTCGCGGCGTCGAAGGGTTCGGTCGCGCCGCCCCGCTTCCCGACGAGTAGCGGGGCCTCCTCGACGCGCTCGTATGTCGTGAAGCGGCGTCCGCACGCCAGGCACTCCCGGCGCCGCCGAATGGCGATGGCCTCCTCCGACAGGCGCGAGTCGACGACCTTGTCATCGTTCGCCCGGCAGTAGGGACAGCGCACGAAAACACGGTAATCCCCTTCGATCGCGCGTGTGTCCTTCGATTTCGAGGCGGATCGAGATCCAGCCCTCGATATCAGGGTGTAGGGACGGCGATCTGCTGACCGGCCGTGATGGTGCTCGTCCCGAGGGTGCGCGCCAGCGCGTCGACGATCGGGCGCACGTCGCTACCGGGCGCGGCGCGCCGCGCGAGGGACCACAGCGAGTCGCCGGATTGGACGACCACGAGTTGCACGTGCGGGAGACGCTCGGGGGCGGCGATGGACCCGCCGAGCGTCGCCCCCGCACGTACGATCGCCAGTACGAGGCCCAAGCCGACCAGCGCGGCGAGGACGCGCCGGCGTCGATAGACGGCACGCTGATGGCTGCGCGCCGATCGGGGGCGGTACTGACGATCGGACTCGATCAGGCGCAGCGGCGCGCCCGCCGTGACGGGGTAATCGTGATCTTCGGGGTCGAAGTAGCGGGGCTCGAGCTGGAGGACCGCGGCCATGAGTCGTTGCTCCTGATACGAGAGGCGTGGCTGACGAGTCGATCAAAGCAGGGAGGTGAGACAGCTACGGTGGACGAACGCGTGTTCGATGTCAAGAGGAAAAGCGAACGGGTGTTTGCCCCGAACGCGTGATCGTGTTACCGTCCGCTCCATGTCCAACGCCCAGGCCAGCCCGCCCCCCGCAGCCCCGCTGCCCGACGCCGGCGGGCCCGCCCGGCTCACGGCCCGGCAACGGCAGGTGCTCGAGTTCATCGACTCGCAGACCCGCGAGCAGGGCTATCCCCCGAGCGTCCGCGAGATCGGCGAGGCAGTCGGCCTGTCGTCACCCTCCACGGTCCACGCCCACCTCGCGGCTCTTCAGGACAAGGGCTATCTCCGCCGCGATCCGAGCAAGCCGCGCGCGATCGAGGTGGCGCTCGAGCCGAGCACCGGCACGGTCATCGACCGGCGTCCCGTTCGCAACGTGCCACTCCTGGGCGATGTCGCCGCCGGTACCGGCGTGCTGGCCGCCGAGAACGTGGAAGAGGTGATCCCCGTGCCCACCGATCTGTGCGGCGACGGCGACCTCTTCATGCTCCGCGTACGCGGTGAGTCGATGATCGACGCGGGCATCTTCGACGGCGACTACATCGTCGCCCGCTCGCAGCCGTCGGCCGACAACGGCGACATCGTCGTCGCGGGAATTCCCGGCGAAGAGGCGACCGTGAAGACCTTCCTGCGCAAGCGCAACAAGATCGTCCTCCGCCCCTCGAACCCGACGATGGAAGACCTCGTCTTCGACCCGTCCGAAGTCCAGATCTACGGCAAGCTCGTCACGCTGATGCGGCGGATGTAGCCGTCGTTTCTGGATTCAAGCGATCCCGAGGAACGCTTCGAGCAAGGCCAAGCACGCGTCGAGACTGATGCGTTCCACGCACTCGTCCGCAGTGTGCGCGAGCTCGGGATCGCCCGGCCCGAAATTGCAGGCCGCGATCCCGTGGGCGGCGAAGCGGGCGACATCGGTCCATCCGAGCTTGGGCCGCACCGGCAGGTCGTACACGCCGGTGATCTCCGCGATCAGGGGATGCATGAGGTTCGGCGGCGCGGCCATCGACGCATTCAGGACGTCGACGTGATCGGCGCCCGCCTCGGCGCAGAACGCAATCATCTCCTCGACCGCGTCGGCCAGTGATCGCGACGGCGCGTAGCGACGGTTGACGACGACCGTGCACCGGTCGGGCACGACATTGTTGGCGATGCCGCCCTCGATGCGTACGACCTGGAGTGCTTCGCGGTACTCGAGGGAGTCGACATCGACCGTCTCCGCAACGAAGTTCGCACACCGCTCGAGCAACGGCGCGGCGCGATGGATCGCGTTCGACCCCATCCACGGCCGCGCCGAATGCGCGCGCACGCCCTCGAACGTCGCCCGTACGTGGATCGTGCCCTGGCATCCCGCCTCGATCCAGCCGCCGGTCGGCTCGAGCAGGATCGCGAGGTCGCCCTGCACCAGAGCGGGCGCCTCCTCGAACAACCGGCGCAGTCCGTTGAACTCGTCGGCCACCTCCTCGCCCTCGTAGAAGACGAGCGTCACGTCGAATCGGGGCCGTTTGCGGTCGAGGTCGTCGCCGAGCGCCAGCAACACGGCGAGTCCGCCCTTCATGTCGGCGGTCCCGAGACCGTGGAGCACGTCGCCGTCGAGGCGGGGGACCTGGTTGCCGTTGGCCGGCACCGTGTCGAGATGGCCCCCCAACACGATCCGGCGCTCGCAACCGAACTGGGTCCGGGCGACGATGTTCGCGCCGATGCGCTCGACGAGCAGCGGTGCATCGCCCCCGCGCAAGCGCGCTTCGACCACGTCGGCGAGCGTGGCCTCGGCACCACTCACCGACGGGATCTCGCACAGCAGTTCGGTGAGCGCCAGGAGGTCATGGCTCACGAAACGATGCCGTGCTCGCGCAGGATCGCGTTGAGCTGCAGCTTGTCGTGCCCCGCGCCTTCGGGGAGGTAGCGCAGCACGAGTGCGCACGGGAGACCGAACGTGCCGCCCGCGAACTCCTTCATGCGGGTGCCCTGCACCACGACCGCGTTCTCGGGGACCACGCCCCGGGCGATCTCGTTGCCGGTGTCGGCCTCGATGACCGGCGTCGTCGCGGTGAGAATGAGCCCGGCGCCGAGCTTGGCGCCTTTGCGGACCCGCGCGCCTCCGACGATCATGCAGCGCGACCCGATGAAGCAATCGTCTTCGACGACCACAGGGACCGCTTCGGGCGGTTCGAGCACTCCCCCGATGCCGACGCCGCCGGACAGGTGCACGTTCTTGCCGATCTGCGCGCAGGACGCGACCGTCGCCCACGTGTCGACCAGGGTGCCGCTGTCGACGTAGGCGCCGATGTTGACGTAGCAGGGCATCATCACGACGCCGCGCGCGAGGAAGGACCCGAACCGTGCCGACGCGCCGGGAACGACGCGCACGCCCGCCGCCTCGTATCCGTGCTTCAGCGGGAGCTTGTCGACGTACTCGAACGGTCCCGCCTCGATGACCGCCATCTCCTGCACGCGAAACCACATGAGGATCGCGTGTTTGGCGGGCTCGTTGACGACGACCTCGCCGTCGACGACTTCGGCGACCCGGATCTCACCGCGGTCGAGCATCCCGATGACCGATCCGACGAGATCACGCGCCTCGGCGAGCGCCATGACGTCGCGCCACTCGTCTCCGGCCTCGAACAGCTGGGTGACCTGCTTCGCGTAGTCCACTGCGCTCCTCAGTCGGGTTTCACGCCCGCGCCTCGACGAGACGGTCGAGCGCGAGTTCGAGTCGTTCGTTCGGCTGCACCAACGCGAGCCGGACATGGTCGGCGCCCAGCGCGCCGTAGAGATCGCCCGGCGACACCAGCAGGCCGGCACCGTGTGCAAGCCGGGCCGCGATCTCCCAGCCGTCGTCGACGCCATCGGTCGCGCGCAGCCAGAGGTAGAACGCGGCGTCACCACCGTCGTGCACGAGGCCGTGCTCGCCGAGGGCGTCGGCGACCAAGTTCTTGCGTTGCACGTACCGCGCGCGTTGCTCGTCGACGTGCGTATCGTCGCCGAGCGCGGCCGCGGCCGCCGCTTGCACCATCGTCGGCGCCATGAGGCCGGCGTGCTTGCGTGTCTCGACGAGGTACGAGACCAGATCGGGATCTCCGGCGTAGAACCCCACCCGCATACCCGCGAGGTTCGAGCGCTTGGAGACGCTGTGCATCGCGAGTAGTCCGTCGAGCCCGCACGAGAGGATCGTCGCGGGTTGCGGCGCGAACTCCGCGTAGCACTCGTCGCTGGCGACGATGACTCCCCGCTCGCGCGCCCAGGCCGCGACCCGGGCGAAGTACTCCTTCTCGGCGGTCGACGCCGACGGGTTACCGGGCTCGTTGACCCAGAGCACGAGCGCATGTTCGGCATCGGCATCGCTGATGGCATCGATGTCGAGGTGCCACTGCGCATCGAGCGGGACGGGTACCGGGCGGCACCCCGCGAGCACCGCCCCCATCTCGTAGGTGGGATACGCGATCGAGGGATACAGAACGGTGTCGCGCCGAGGGTCGCGGAGCCGCAGGAGATGTGGCAGCGACGCGACGAGCTCCTTGGTGCCCACGCACGCGCCGACGTGCGCGCCGACGACCTGCACGCCGAAGCGTCGGTTGATCCACGCGGCCGCGGCGTCGCGCAGCGCGGGTGAGCCGGCCGACTGCGGGTAACCGTTCGACGCGGCGATCGCGGCGGCCGCCGCCTTCTGCGCGACCTCCGGTACCGGATCGCACGGCGTGCCGATCGAGCAGTCGACGACCCCGCCGGGCAGCGAATCGGCGAGCCGCTTGAGAGCGTCGAGCCGTTCGTAGGGGTACGGGGGCGGAACGAATCCGCCGGGGGCCGCCATCCGTACCGAGACTAATCGGGGGTGCTCGCGTACTCCGAGAAACGACCGACGGCCGCTTGCGGGAGCCGGGCGCGCACGCGCGTGGCGCGATCGCCGTGCACTTCGACGAGCACTTCGCCCGCCCGGTGCAACGCGGCGAGCACGTCGCCGCGTTCGAACGGCACCACGAACTCCGAGACGTGCGCGAGTGCGCGGAGCCGGTCGCCGATCGCGGTGAGGAGGTCGGGCAGTCCGGCGCCGTTCGCGGCGGAGATGGCAACCGATCCCGGGTACGCGTTGAGCAGGAGCTTCAGTGTGTCGTCGTCGGCCACGTCGGCCTTGTTCCACGCGATGAGGCGCGGCACGTCACCGGCGTCGATCTCGTGGAGCACCGTGCCGACGGCGTGAATGCGCGCGTCGACGTCGGGCGCGCTCGCGTCGACGATGTGCAGCAACAGGTCGGCGTCGACGACTTCTTCCAGCGTCGAGCGGAACGCCTCGACGAGCTGGTGCGGGAGCCGCCGGACGAATCCCACGGTGTCGGACAGCAATACGGTCTCGCCGCCGGGAAGATGCAGCCGGCGCACCGTGGGGTCGAGCGTCGAGAACAGTTGGTCCTGCACGAGCACGCCGGCGTGCGTGAGCCGGTTCAACAGCGTCGACTTGCCCGCGTTCGTGTACCCGACGAGCGCGACGTGCGGGATGACCCGACGCTTGCGCGCCTTGCGCTGCGTCGCGCGCGTCGCGGCGAGGTCGAGGAGGTCGCGTTCGAGCTTCTGCATACGGCGCAACAAGCGCCGGCGATCGACCTCGAGCTGAGTCTCGCCCGGTCCCCGGGTGCCGATGCCCGCGCCCTGTTGACTCAGCTGGAGGCCGCGGCCCCGCAAGCGCGGCAACCGGTAGCGCAGCTGCGCAAGCTCGACCTGTACCGCGCCTTCCTGGCTCGTTGCGTGCTGGGCGAAGATGTCGAGGATGAGTGCCACGCGATCGACGACGTCGACCGCGAACATCCTCTCGAGATTGCGTTGCTGCGCGGGCGTGAGCTCGTCGTCGAAGATCACGACGTCGATGTCGAGGCTCTGGACGACGCCTTGGAGCTCCTCCGCCTTGCCCTTGCCGATGTAGGTGGCGGGATCGGGCGTGCGGCGGCGTTGCAACTCCGAGTGCGCCGGTTCGGCGCCGGCTGTGTCGGCCAGCAACGCAAGCTCCTCGAGAGATGCCTCCGCCTCCTCCACGGTGTCGGTTCCGTAGGTGGTGCCGATCAGCAGCGCGCGCTGGCGTACACGCGCGAGATCGATCTCGGTTGCAGTGAGACGCCGCCGCTGACGGCTCTGATGACCGCGTGACGATTCGGTCACGAGATCTGCTTCACCGACCGGAGCGCGGCTCCGTCGATGTCGACGTCGACGTCGAACACGTGGACGACCGGACCACCCAAGCGGACGGTGGCTCCGAGCGTCACCTCGAGCTCACCGCCCGGAACGCGCACGTGCACGCGGTCGTCGACGACGCCTCGGTTCTGGGCAACCGCGGCCGCCGCACACGCACCGGTTCCGCATGACAGCGTCTCGCCGACACCGCGCTCCCAGACGCGCATGTCGATGGTGGCGGGCGGATGCACGCGTATGAACTCGACGTTCGTGCGCTTCGGGAAGCGGGCATCGAGCTCGATTCGGGGACCATGGGTCGCGACGGGCACAGCCGACGGATCGATCACGAAGCACACGAGGTGCGGATTGCCGACGTTTGCCACGTCGCCCCAGTACTCCACGCCGTCGACCTTGATCTCGATGTCTTCCTCGCCCAGAGTCACGGGGCCCATGTCGACCTCGGCCGCGATAACGCCGCCCGACGCATCACGGGTGAGGGTCACGACATGTCGGCCGGCCGCGGTTGCGACCGTGAGCGCGAGCTCATTTCCGAGGCGCTCCCGGGCCGCGACCCACGCCAGGCACCGAATGCCGTTGCCGCTCATCTCGGCCTCGCCGCCGTCGGCATTCTGCAGAGTCATCGTGCAGTCGACGCCGTCTCCGACATCGCCCGGCCCGATGGTGATGAGACCGTCGGCGCCGATCCCGACGTGCCGGTCGCAGAGTTGCGCGACGGTTTCCGCCGGCAACAGGCGCGAACCATGGTCGAGGGAAACGCGAACGAGGAAATCGTTGCCGGTCGCGTGCAGCTTGGCGAGGTGGAGCAGGGTCATAGGCGTTCGGCCGCGACGGTCGCGGCGGTTCTCTCCCAGAGTGCCAGGACAACGCCTGCGAGGGCGTCGGGATTTCGCGCAGTGCCGATCCAGCGGATCCGGGGGTCGCGACGGAACCAGACCCGCTGGCGGCGGGCGAACTTGCGGGTGCGGCGCACGGCGAGGTCGAAAGCCTCGCCCAGGGTCGCGATCTCACCGTCGAAATGGGCGAGCAGCTCCTTATAGCCAATGGCCTGGGCGGCGGTGCGCGACAGCCGACCCAGGGCGCGCACCTCGGCCTCGAGACCACCGGCCCGCATCTCGGCGAACCGGGCGCCGATGCGGCGGCCGAGCTCGGCGCGCGGCAGCCAGATGCCGACCAGGGTGACGTCGAACGCGGGCGGACCGTACGCCGTGAGACCGTCGCCGAACGAGGAGAAGGGTTGCCCCGTAGCTTCGAGCACCTCCAGCGCGCGCACGATGCGCCGGGCGTTGCCCGGCTCCGTACGGGACGCGGCGAGCGGGTCGAGCGCTGCGAGCCGGTCATAGGCGCGGACGAGTCCGGCGGCGGTCGCGGTCTCCCGGTCGAGCTCGGCGCGCACAGCGAGGTCGCGTGGTGGGACACTCAACCCGTCGACGACGGCGCGGACATATAGACCCGTGCCGCCGACGAGCAGCGCCCGTTTGCCACGGTCCTCGATGTCGGCGATCGCGACGCGAGCCGCGGCCTGCGTCTCGCGTACCGACCACTCGGCCGAAGGATCCACGACGTCGATCAAGTGGTGAGGAATGGCTACGCGCTCGGCCTCGGACGGCTTCGCGGTGCCGCGGTCCATGCCGCGGTAGACCTGCATCGAGTCGAGCGAGACGATCTCGACGTCGTCGAGCGTGCTCGCGACCGACAACGCGATCGCGGACTTTCCCGACGCGGTCGGACCGACGACGGCGAGGTGGCGGGTCACACCACCGCGATTGGGATGCGGACGCGCCGCCGGGGCGCGGGCTTGACGTGGCCGATGAGGTCGCCGCGCAGGAAGTGCGGCGCCGCGCTCGTCATCCGAACCGCGACGAGCGCGCCGACGCGCGTCGAGTCGTCCGGCACGAAGTGCGCAAGCTTGTTCTGGCGGGTGCGCCCGGAGAAGATCGCGGGGTCCTTCTTCGACGGGCCTTCGACGAGCAGCTCCTCGGTGCGGCCCACCCTCTGCGCGTGCTTGCGCAGCGCGCTCCCCTCGACCACCTCGACCAGACGCTGCATGCGCTCACGCACCACCTCCGGCGCAACGAAGTCGTCGGTCAGCAGCGCCGCTTCGGTGCCCGGCCGGGGCGAGAACACGAACGTGTACGCCGCGTCGTAGTCGGCAATGGCCGCGACCTCGAGCGTGCGTTCGAAGTCGGCGTCGGTCTCGCCCGGGAAGCCGACGATGATGTCGGTCGTCACCGCGAGGTCGGCGATCGCGGCGCGTGCCGACTCCAACCGTTCCAGGTAGCGCTCCGCGGTGTAGCCCCGATGCATCCGGGCGAGCGTGTTGGCGCTGCCCGACTGCAGCGGCAGATGTAGGTGCTCGCAGACGGACGCGCACTCGGCCATCGCCGCGATCGTCTCGGGCCGCAGATCCTTCGGATGAGGTGACGTGAAGCGAATGCGCTCGATGCCGTCGACGGCGTCGAGTGTGCGCAACAGGTCGGCGAACTGCGGCCGGTACCGACCGGCGCCCAGATCGCGGCCGTAGGAGTTGACGTTCTGACCGAGCAACGTGATCTCGATCACGCCGTCACGCGCAAGCGCTTCGACCTCGTGCAGGATGTCGCCGGTACGGCGACTCACTTCCTTGCCTCGCACCGACGGGACGATGCAGAAGGCGCAGGAATTGTCGCAACCGATCTGAATCGTCACCCAGGCCGAATGATCGACGTCACGCCGGGTCGGCAACGCGGACGGGTACGCCTCGTGCTCGTCGAGGATCTCGACCACGGGACCGTTGTCGCGGGCGTCGCGTAGCAGTGCGGGCGCGTGCGCAAGGTTGTGGGTCCCGAAGACCACGTCGACGAATGGCGCCCGTTCCTGCACGCCTTCGCGGTCCTTCTGGGCGAGGCAACCGCCGACCGCGATCTGCATCCCCGGCCGGTCCGCCTTCAGCGCCTTCAGGTCGCCGAGATGCGCGTAGAGCTTGTTGTCGGCGTTCTCCCGAATGCAGCAGGTGTTGAGCACGACGACATCAGCCTCGTCGAGGTCGTCGGTCGGCTCCATGCCGTCGGCCGCCAGCACACCTGCGATCCGTTCCGAGTCGTGCTCGTTCATCTGGCACCCGTAGGTGCGTACGTAGAAACGTCGCGTCATGACGCGATCAGTCTACGAGGGCACCCCTCGACCGCCGGCCGGGAAGACTCGCCGCTAACAGAGTGCTTCCCGGCTATTCGGCGGCCAAGGAGTGTCTCAGGCGTCGACGTCCTGTTCGGCGCCTTCTTCGACCTCGTCCGTGAGGTCAACGTCGTCGTTGAGGCCTGACGCATCCTTGATCTTTTCGCTGATCTCGACCATGAGATCGACGTTCTCGGCCAGGAAGTTCTTGACGTTCTCGCGGCCCTGGCCGAGCTGCTCGCCTTCGTACGTGAACCACGCACCCGACTTCTTGATGATCCCGAGATCGACGCCGACGTCGAGCAGCGAGCCCTCGCGGCTGATGCCCTTGCCGTACATGATGTCGAACTCGGCCTGCTTGAAGGGCGGTGCCGTCTTGTTCTTGACGACTTTCACCCGTACCCGGTTCCCGACGACCTCCGGACCGTCCTTGATGGACTCGATCCGACGGATGTCGAGCCGCACCGACGAATAGAACTTCAGCGCCCGGCCGCCCGGCGTGGTCTCGGGCGAGCCGAACATCACACCGATCTTCTCTCGCAGCTGGTTGATGAAGACCGCGATCGTGCGGGACTTGTTGAGATTGCCGGTGAGCTTGCGCAGGGCCTGGCTCATCAGACGGGCCTGCAGACCCATGTGCGTGTCGCCCATCTCACCTTCGATCTCGGCCCGGGGCACGAGGGCGGCCACCGAGTCGATCACCAGCACGTCGAGCGCACCGGAGCGGATGAGCATGTCGGCGATCTCGAGCGCCTGCTCCCCCGTGTCGGGCTGGCTGATCAACAGCTCGTCGACGTTGACACCGATCGCAGCCGCGTACACCGGGTCCATTGCGTGCTCGGCGTCGATGTAGGCGCAGACGCCGCCGTTGCGCTGGGCCTCGGCGACCACGTGCGTCGCGAGCGTCGACTTGCCCGACGACTCCGGTCCGAAGATCTCCACGATCCTTCCCCGGGGCAACCCGCCGATCCCGAGCGCCAGGTCGAGCGCCAGGGCACCGGTCGGGATCGCTTCGATCCCCACGTGCCCCCGCTCGCCGAG
>JAUZEI010000175.1 GCA_030839105.1 Actinomycetota bacterium | reverse complement strand
CCGAGGAATCCGGTGTGCGCGCCCGGAGGGAGCACGCGCAGCCGAGTCACTCTCGCGCCACTAGTTCGCGAGCCACTAGTTGGAGAAACTCGCGGAGTAGTGCTCATCCGGTTCGTAACACACGATGTCGGCGAACAGGCTGTCGATCTCGGGATCTTTGTGCCCGAGCTCGCGCAGCACCGCACGCGTGTCCTGGCCGACGAGCGGCGGCGGCCCGGCGATCCGACCCGGCGTCTCCGAGAAGTCGATGAGCTCGCCGAACTGGCGCATCTCACCCATCACCGGGTGCGCATACCGAGCGACCAGGCCGAGTTCGACGTTGTCGGAGTCGAAGAGCGGAGCCTCGCCGCCGTGCGTGTCGACCGGGATCTCGTTCGGCACGCCCGCGTCATCGAGGGTGCGCGTCCAGAACATCGCCGCCTTCGTGCGGAACCGGGGCTCCAGAATGGTCTCGAGCTGACGGCGGTGGTCGGCGCGGCTCGCGGCGGTGGCGAAGCGATCGTCGTCGAGGATCTCCGGCACGCCGACGACCGCGCAGAGACTGCGGAAGTCGTCGTCGCTCACGGCCGCGATGCAGATCCAGTCGTCGTCCTGGGTGCGGTACAGCCGGTACGTCGCCGAGAGTCCCATGAGTTCTTTGTCGAGGTGCGGACGCGGTGCGGCTACGCCGTCGACGAGGTGCGCGTCAGAGGTGAAGATCGCGCCGCCGTCGAACAGCGACGTCCACACCTCCTGGCCCTCTCCGGTGCGCTTGCGGTGATACAGCGCACCGAGGACTGCGACGACCGAGAGCATCGCGTTCGACGCGTCGCACATGCCGAAGCGGTAGTAGAGCGGAGTGTTGCCCTCGTGGACCGCGGCCGATTCGTGCTCGAGTCCCGACGACGCCTGGTAGAGCGGGTCGAGACCGCCGAAACGGGCGAGCGGTCCCTCGAGGCCGTACGCCCAGGTGTTGC
Organism: Actinomycetota bacterium; assembly: GCA_030839105.1. GTDB lineage: Bacteria > Actinomycetota > Acidimicrobiia > IMCC26256 > PALSA-610 > PALSA-610. The sequence goes on along the minus strand of JAUZEI010000175.1, from coordinate 1,798 downwards.
AGTAGACGATGTCGGGGCGCACCTTCTTGCACGCGCCGTAGTCGATGCCGAGCTTGGTCGCGACGCCGGCGGTCATGTTGTGGTGGACCACGTCGGCAGTCGCGACGAGCTCGAGTGCGATCGCGAGGCCGCGTGGGTCTTTGAGGTTGAGGGCGATGTCGCGCTTGCCCCGCTGGCAGCCGAAGAACGGCTTGGTCGCCATACGCATGCCGTCGCCCGTGACCGGTTCGACCTTGATCACCTCGGCTCCGAGGTCCCCGATGATCATCGGGCCGAACGGTCCCGCGAGGTACTGCCCGAAGTCGACCAGGCGCACGCCTTCCAGTGCGAGCGTCATAGCCCCAACTCCTTCAAGATCTCGTCGTTGTGTTGTCCGGGTGTCGGCTGCGGACCCTGGATCGCGGTCGGGGTCCGGAACATGTGGAGCGGCGGTCCTACTTGTGTGAGCTCGCCGGCAACCGGATCGACGACCGTCTTCACCATGTCGTTGGCGATCAGTTGCGGATGCGCGAACTGTTCGTCGGGCGTGATGATCGCCTCGATCGCGTGGTTGTGCTCCTGGAAGGCGGCGACGATGTCGTCGCGCTTCCATTCCTTGAACTTCTCCCGACGCTTGACGTTGAACGCTTCGCGTTCGTCGGCGGGGAGAGACATGAACGCGAACGCGTCCGGAGCATCGTCGAGGCCGAGGATCGCGTCCTGCGACTTCGTCGGTGTCAGACCGCTCATGATCGACGCGTGCACCCAGCCGTCGGCGCATTCGAAGATCATCGTCTGGTGGATGCCGGGCGGGTACGACTTGCCCATGAGCTCGTGCGTCGGGGCGGTCGCGTTCTCGAGGTGCTGCCAGATCTGCGTGGTGTAGAGCATCGCTCCCGCGAACAACGACGTGGAGACGTGCTGTCCGCTGCCGGTGCTCTCGCGTGCGATGAGCGCGGTGAGAACACCGGTGGAGATGAGGAAGAACGCGCCCATCGACGGCATCGGCATGTGCAGGAAGATCGGTCCCATCCGCCAACCCGGCTGTTCCCACATCTGCCCGCTGCTCGCCTGCACGAGTGCGTCGTATCCGGGCCGGTTCGCGTAGCGGTGCCCGTCGGGGTAGCCCGGACACGACAGGTAGATGACGCGCGGATGTGCCGCGTGAACGCTTTCATAACCGAACCCGAGGCGGTCCATCACCCCGGGCCGGAACGACTCGACCACTACGTCGGCGGTATCGAGCAGGCGGTCGAACACTTCGCGCCCGCGCTCCGATTTGAGATCGACCTCGAGCGATCGGCGGCTGCGGTTCCAGACGCGGTAGCCGTCGTAGGCGCGGAAGGGGTCGCCGCCCGGCGGTTCGACCTTGATCACGTCGGCGCCCTGCTCCGCGAGCAGCAGCACGCCGAGCGGGCCGGCGATGCCCCACGAGAGGTCGAGGATGCGGACTCCGTCGAGTGCCCCGGGCATGACCATCGCTCCTCGCTGCCGAGCACCGTACGGCGCCAACGTTTTCTCTGCACGGCGCTCGTCCGCGCGTTACTACTCCGAACGACCGCGCACGCTACCTGACGCCTACGTCAGCTCGCGACTGGTCTCATCTCGTCGTTACCGCGAGGGTGAACGAGGCCTGGAACCGCTCACCCGGCTTGACCACCGGAGCGGTGCCGCGTCCGAGCGCGTCGATCTCCGCGGTCATCGGCTCGATCGCGACGATCTCCTTGCCCGGTGGCACGAACAGCTGCGCGTACGGATAGGACGGGTCGAAGAGCAGCGTGAGTGTTCGCCGGGTGGATCCGGAACCGGCCGAGATCGA
>JAUZEI010000173.1 GCA_030839105.1 Actinomycetota bacterium | reverse complement strand
GGGTGGGCGCGATCGTGCGCGTCCCGTTGCACGGGCGGCGAGTGCGGGGCTGGATCATCGCGGACGACGTCGACCCCGTCTCCGGACCTTCGGGCCTGCTCGACCTGCTCGCAGTGGTCTCCGCCGGGCCGCCGCGCGACGTCGTCGCGCTGACCGAGTGGGTCGCATGGCGGTGGTGCGGTCCTCGCGTCGCGGTGTTGCGCTCGGCGTCGGCGCCGAACCACGTGCCCCCGACGGTGGTCGCGCCGGAAGTGAGCGCGCCCGCGCCGGAGGAGTCGTTACCGATCCGTGTCGTCAATCCATTCCGCGCCGTCCGTCCGTTCCGCGTCGTCCGCCAGCCCCCATTGTTCGAGCGGCGAGCCCAGGTCGCCGCGCTCTGCTCGGAGACGGGCTCCACGATCGTCTGCGTCGCCGACGCCGGTCGTTCGCGCGCCCTCGCCGCATACCTGAGGCGTGAAGGGCGTTCCGTCGCATTGCTGCACTCCTTCGAGTCGGACGCGGCCCGCACCGAGGGGTGGCGGCGGGCGGCGGCCGGGAACTGCATCGTCGTCGGAGGACGCATCGCCGCGCTCGCTCCGGTCCCCGATCTGCGCGCCGCCGTCGTCGTCGACGACGCCGACGAAGCCCTCCAGGAGGAGCGCTCGCCTACTTGGCACGCGCGTGACGTGCTCCTCGAACGCGCCGCGCGCGCCGGAGCCTCGTTCGTCGTGTGCTCACCGGTGCCCACCGTCGAGGCCATCATTGCGGCCGGTGGCCGCGGAGCCGTCGACGCGCCGCCCCCCGACGTGGAGGCCGGCGGTTGGCCGCGGGTGCGCGTGGTCGACCGGCGCGAGGAGCCGCCCGGTTCCGGCCTGCTGTCGGAGTCACTCGCCACCGCGCTGCACAACGCCGGTGGCCTCGCGGTCTGCGTGCTCAACCGGCGGGGCCGCTTCCGGCTCCTCGCGTGCGCCGCGTGCCGCCACCTGCTGCGGTGGGACAAGGCCGGCGAGCGACCACTGGTGTGCCCCGAATGCGGCGCAACGAAGTTGCGGGTGCTGCGCTCGGGCGTCACGCGTGTCCGCGAAGAGCTCGAGGCCTTGGTCCCGGCGGCGCGCGTGGTCGACGTCGACACCGCGACCGCCGAGGTTCCCGAGGCCGACATCCTCATCGGAACCGAGGCGGTCCTGCACCGCGCCGCCGTGCGTCGGCGCCGCCCGGCGCTCGTGGCGTATCTCGATCTCGACCAGGAGCTGCTCGCGCCCCGCTACCGCGCGGCCGCCCAGGCGCAGTGGCTGTTGACACGCGGCGCTCAGCTCCTGTCGGCTCGGCCGCGCCACGAGACGCTGTTGCTCGTGCAGACGCGAATCCCGGATCACGTCGTCGTGCAGTCGCTCGTCCGGGGCGATCCCGCGTTGGTCGCCGACGCCGAGATCGAGTACCGGCGCACGCTCGGCTACCCGCCGTTCGGCGCGCTGGCGGAGCTGGCCGGCGCCGGCGACGCGCTCGCTGCCACCGTCGACGCACTGCGCGCCCCCGACCAGCTGACGGCCGGCGACGTGCAGGTCTTCGGTCCCACCGACGGTCGCGCCCTGGTCAACGCGCCCGACTGGGACGTGTTGGCCGAAGCTCTTGCCCGGAGCCTTCCCGCAGGTCGCACCGTCGGACGCGTACGCGCCGTCGTAGACCCGCCCCGGGTCTGAGCAACGGCAGGCCCGGGGCGCGAAACCGCGCCGCTACCATGCCCGCCGTGGCGACTCACACCATCCGGGTCTTCGGAGACCCAGTGCTCAAGCGGCCGACCGCCGAGGTCACCGACATCGACGGCGGCCTGGTGAAGCTGGTCGACGCGATGTACGAGACGATGCACGATGCGCCGGGCGTCGGTCTCGCGGCGCCGCAGGTCGGTGTGCAAAAGCGCTTCTTCGTCTACGACATCGCCGACGAGTCCGGCCCGCACGTGCTGCTCAACCCGCAGGTCGTCGAGGCCACGGGGGAGTGGGAGTACGAAGAGGGCTGTCTGTCGTTGCCGGGTCTCGCGTTCGACATCGTGCGCCCGAAGCTCGTGACGGTGAAGGGCCTCGATCTCGACGGCAGCGAAGTGGTCATCGAGGGCGACGAGTTGCTCGGTCGAATCTTCCTCCACGAGATCGACCACCTCGACGGCGTGCTCATGCTCGACCGCCTGGACGGCGACCAGCGCAAGCTCGCGATGCGCGAGTTACGTGAGCAGGGCATGGGCGTGCGGACGCCCGGCGGCCGCTCTCACGCGCTCTAGCTCGCCTCGTCGTAACGTCCACGCGTGCGCATCGTCTATCTCGGAACACCCTCCGACGCGATCGCGCCGCTCCGTGCCCTCGTCGCGGCCGGGCACGATGTCGCGCTCGTCATCACCCAACCCGACCGCCGGCGCTCGCGCGGGGCGGGAAGCGACCCCTCGCCCGTGAAACAGGCCGCGCGGGCGCTCGGCTTGCGGGTGCTCACTCCGGAGAAGGCGCGCGACGTGGTCGACGAAGTCCGGGCGAGCGGCGCCCAGCTCGGTGTCGTGGTGGCATTCGGGCAGTTGCTACCGGTCGCGCTGCTCGACGCGCTGCCGAACGGTTTCGTGAATCTCCATTTCTCCCTCCTGCCCCGCTGGCGGGGAGCGGCGCCGGTCGAGCGCGCGATCCTCGCCGGTGACGAGGAGACGGGTGTCGACCTCATGCGCATCGAGGCCGGGCTCGACACCGGCCCGGTATACGCCCGGGTCCGTGTGCCGATCGATCCGGCCGAGACCGCCGGTGAGCTCCACGCCCGACTCGTCGACGCGGGCACCGATCTCCTCGTCGACCATCTCCCCGCAGTTCCGACCACGGAGCCCTCGCCGCAAGTGGGCGAGCCCACGTATGCCGACAAGCTCACGGTCGACGAGTTCCGCCTCGATCCGCGCCGGCCGGCCGCGGAGTTGGTGCGGGTGGTGCGCGCCGGCAACCCCCGTCCGGGCGCGTGGTTGCGGGTGGGCGCGCGCCGCGTGAAGGTGTGGCGCGCGCATACCGCCGACGATCTCGACGCGCGCGAGGACGCTCCTTCGGGAACGATCGACCGTCACGCCGCGCTCGGTACGAACGACGGAGTCCTCGTGCTCGACGAGGTTCAGCCCGAAGGCAAACGTGTCATGGCCGGCGCCGCCTGGCGCGCCGGGCTTCGCGGTGACGTGCATGTCGAGCCCGTCGATCACGCCGATCCCGCCGAGCCCGTCGATCACCCCGATCCCGCCGATCACGCCGATCCGGTCGAACCGGGATGAGCGGCCGCCGGGTGCCGACCCCCAAGCCGGTTCCGTCGTCGAGGGCGATTTCCTCGCGCAAGGTCGCGCTCGACGCGCTCCTGCGCGTCGAGGATGGTGCCTTCGCCCACATTCTCCTCCCGCAGGCACTCCGGAGCTCGGGGCTCGAGCCGCGCGACCGCGCCCTGGTCACGGACCTCGTCTACGGCACGGTGCGGATGCAGCGCAGCCTCGATGTGCTCCTCGCAACCGTCTCCAATCGGAAGATCACGGCGCTCGATCCGCCGGTGCGCGCCGCGCTCCGACTCGGTGCGTACCAACTGCTCGTCGGTGTGCCCGCGCACGCGGCGGTGGGTGAAACGGTCGGAGTCGTCGACACCCGCGCCCGGGGATTCGTCAACGGCGTGCTCCGAAACCTGGCGCGCTCGGGGCCACCGTTCGCGCTGCCCGGCGGCGACGATGTCGCGTCGGTCGCGGTGCGTACCTCGCACCCCGACTGGATCGTGCGTACCTTCTTCGAGGCGTTCGGCGTACCCGACGCCATCGCCACGCTCGAGCTCGACAACGAAGCGCCGCCCGTCACGCTGCGCGTGAATCCGATGCGATCCTCGATCGAAGCCATGACGGCAGAACTGCGCGCGGCCGGCGCCGACGTGGAACCGGGAGCGCTCGCGCCGGGCGCATTACTCGTGCGCCACACCGGCGACCTGGCGGCGCTCCCCGCGATCGCGGAAGGTCGCGCCACACCGCAGGACCAGGCCAGCCAGGCGGTCGTTGCGGTGCTCGATCCGCAACCGGGGGAGCGCATACTCGACCTCGCATCCGCCCCGGGCGGCAAGGCGACGGCCGCGGCGGAGCGCATGGGTGGAGACGGTCTCGTCGTCGCCGCCGACCTGCACCCCGGCCGCGTCCGCACGGTACTGCGCGCCGCGGAGCGCATCGGCGTACGCAATGCCATCGCCCCGGTCGTCGCCGACGGCCGCCACCCCGCAGTGCGCGCCGGGGCGTTCGATCGGGTGCTGCTCGACGCGCCGTGCAGCGGGCTCGGTGTCCTGCGGCGCCGGCCGGACGCGCGCTGGCGCGTCGAACCGACCGACGTGCGCGACCTCGCCGCCCTGCAGCGCGTGCTGCTCGCGGCCGCCGCCGACGCGGTGCGGCCCGGTGGTCGGCTCGTCTACGCGGTGTGCACGCTTTCGAGGGAAGAGACAGTCGATATCGACGAGTGGGCGCGTACCGAGTTGCCCCACCTCGTTGCCGAGTCTCCGCCCGCCGCTCCGTGGCGCCGGTTCGGCCGCGGCGCGCTGCTGTTGCCGTCCGATGCACGGACTGACGGCATGTTCGTGTTGAGCCTGAGACGCCGGGAAGTGCCGAGCGCCGATGCCGCATCGCCGGCGGTGCGCGCGGCGGTGGCATCGTCCCCGGCGCAGCCGTCGTCGGAGGAGTCGGGGGCCGCGTCCGACGAACTCGGCCGGTCGGCGTCGCAAGCGAGCAACCCGTCATTCGTCACCCGTGACGTAGCCTCCGCCCGATGAAGGTCGCGCCCTCGATCCTCGCCGCCGATTTCGCGAATCTCGCCGCCGACGTGGCGCGCGTCGCCGACGTCGCCGACCTCCTGCACGTCGATTGTATGGACGGCCACTACGTGCCGAACCTGTCGATCGGGCCGCCCGTCGTGAAATCACTACGCCCGCACACCGACCTCTTCCTCGACTGCCACCTCATGGTCGACAATCCCGGCACGCTGCTCGCGGGGTTCGCCGACGCGGGCGCCGACGGGTGCACCGTGCACATCGAGCTCGGAGATCCGCGCGTCCTTTTCGACGAGATCCGGGCCCTCGGTATGCGCGTCGGTCTCTCGCTCGAACCGCAGACGCCGTTCGACGCGGTGGCTCCCTATCTCGCCGAGATCGATCTCCTACTGGTCATGAGCGTGCACACGGGATTCGGTGGTCAACCGTTCATCGCCGAGGTGCTCGACAAGGTCCGGGCCGCGCGCGTCGCGATCGACGAGCGTGCCCTGCCGGTCGAGATCGAGATCGACGGTGGCATCAAGATCGACAACGCGCATCTCGCGGTCGAGGCCGGAGTCGACATCCTCGTGTCGGGCACCGGCATCTTCGGTGCCGACGATCCCGCCGAAGCCGCGCGCGAGATCCGGGCGGCGGGAACGAAGTGACGCTCGAGGCCAAGGTGCTCACCGTTTCCGACGGTGTCGCGGCCGGAACGCGCGACGACGCCAGTGGCCGCGCCGTAGCCGAGCACCTCCGCGTCGCCGGCTACGAGGTGGTCGCGCACCGGGTCATCGAAGACGGCACGGACACGGTCGCGCGCGCGATAGCGGAGTTCGCCGAGGGATTCGCAGGCTTGATCGTCACGACGGGCGGTACCGGATTCGGGCCGCGCGACCTGACGCCCGAAGGCACGCGCGCCGTTCTCCAGCGGGAGGCGCCCGGCATCGTCGAGGCGATCCGGCGGGCGAGCGACGAGGGCGACCGCGGTTTCGGGATGCTCTCCCGTGCGGTCGCGGGCACGCGCGGGCAGGCCCTGATCTGCAACCTGCCCGGGTCGGCGGGCGGCGCGGTCGAGGGACTCGAGATCGTGCTGCGGGTCGCCCCGCATGCACTCGATCTCCTGGCCGGCGGCCATCCGCACTGACCCGAACGAGCGCCGCTCCAAAAATAGAACACGTTGCATTTCCATTCGACGGGCAGTACGCTGGCAGGGAAACTGACAACTGAAGCCCTCGGGGTTGGGTGCAATTCCCGACCGGCGGTGAAAGCCCGCGAACGCCTCGCAGCCAGTGGGGCGCCGACCAGGTGAAATCCCTGGGCCGACGGTGAGAGTCCGGATGGGAGAGGGTCGGCACGACGGCGTACGCGCGACCGCGCGCTCGTCGTACGTCGCCGTTCACAATTCCGTCCGAGCCTCTCGGTTCCCACGCCACTCCGCCCATACCAATTCCGGGGGCCCGGCTGGGGAAGGCGACTGTGCGCGAGCGTGACGAAGAGCTGATGCTCAGGGCGATTGCTCTCGCTCGCACCGCGCGTCGTCGCACTGCGCCCTGGCCCGCGGTCGGGTGCGTTCTCGTGCGCGACGGCGCGGTCGTCGGAGAGGGAGCGACCGGCCCGTACCCGGACGGGCCCCACGCGGAGGTGGCAGCGTTGCGCGCCGCCGGCGACCGCGCCGCGGGCGCGACCGCGTATTGCACGCTCGAACCGTGCGACCATCACGGAAACACGCCGCCCTGCACCGAGGCCTTGATCGCGGCCCGGGTCTCGCGCGTCGTCGTCGCGGTCGGCGACCCCGACGACCGGGTCGCCGGGCGCGGGTATGCCCGGCTGCTCGGCGCGGACATCAGCGTCCAGATCGGCGTCGAGAACGCGTTGGCGGAGCGTGATCTCGCGCCGTACCTCCACCACCGCCGGACAGGCAACCCGTTCGTCGTCGCGAAGGCCGCGCTGAGTCTCGACGGCCGGGTGGCCGCGGCGGACGGCACGTCGCAATGGATCACGTCCGACGAGGCCCGCGCCGACGCACACGAACTGCGCGCCGACTCGCAGGCGATCATCGTCGGTTCCGGTACGGCACGCGCCGACCGGCCCTCGCTCAACGTGCGCGACGTCTACGTCGAACCCATGCGTCCGCCGCTGCGCGTACTGCTCGACGCTCGCGGCCGAGTGGCGCCCGAAGGCCCGCTGTTCGACTCCTCGCTCGGGCCGACGCTGGTGATCAGCACGCACGAATCCCGGCCCGGTTCCGTCGACGCGTGGGCCGCGGCCGGGGCGAAGGTCGAGCTCGTCGCGCCGGGGCCGAACGGCCAGGGCGTCGACCTCGACGACGCCTTCGGTGTGCTCGGGCGCGAAGGCGTTCTCCAGGCGCTCGTCGAAGGTGGTGGCCGGCTGCTCGGCGCGGTCGTGGAGGGCGGCCATGCGCAGCGCGTCGTCGCCTACATCGCCCCCGTCCTGCTCGGTACCGACGGCGCGGCCGGGTTCGACTACGCGGGTCCGCGCACGATCGGCGAAGCATCTCGATACCGCATCGTCGACGTCGCGCGCGTCGGCAGCGATGTACGCCTCCAGCTCGAACCGCCGAAGGAGGCGATCTGATGTTCACCGGCATCGTGGAGGAGCTGGGTCGCGTGCGCGCAGTCGTCCCGAACGCGGGCGGCGCGCGGATCGAGATCGACGCCGTCACGGTGCTCGACGACGCGACGATCGGCGCGTCGATCGCGGTAAACGGATGCTGCCTGACCGTCGTCGAGCTCGGAGACGGGCACTGGGCCGCCGACGCCGTTGTGGAGACGCTCGCCCGAACGAACCTCGGCGCGCTCGCGCCGGGCGATCCCGTGAACCTCGAGCGGCCGGTGCGGTTGGCCGACCGGCTCGGAGGCCATCTCGTGCAGGGTCACGTCGACGGCACGGGTGCGGTCCGCTCCCGCGCGCCGCAGCCGGACGGCTCGGAGCTCTTCGGCTTCGACGCGCCGGCCGACGTGTTGCGCTACGTCGTGCACAAGGGATCGATCACCGTCGACGGCATCAGTCTCACCGTCGCCGGTGTGGACGACGGGCCTTATGACCGGGGTTTCCGGATCTC
>JAUZEI010000156.1 GCA_030839105.1 Actinomycetota bacterium | reverse complement strand
CGTCCGACACCGTGCGCTCGCGATCGCGCACCGGCAAACCCGCGCGCCAACTGCGGACCGCGTGGACCGATGAATGGGAACGGACCGACGGACCCGGACCGTTGGGGATGCCGCTGCAGCCGATCCTGGTTGCGGAGGCGCTCGCGCGCATCGACCGCGCCGCGTACCGAACGGGCTCCGGCGCCGAGCAGTTGACCAACTACTTCGTGGGTCAGGTCGTCGGCACGATGAACACGACGAAGACCGCGGCGCAGGTCGTGTACGACATGATCGACGAGTACATCGACGCGGTGCGCTCGCTCGGGCTCCAGCTCGAAGGCTGAAGGAGACGTCGCGTCCGGAGAACGCCGCGCGCAGTCCTTCGGGCCCGCGTTGCGCTGAAGAAACGGGTTCAGTGCCGCGGCGCGCGCTCGGTGCGTCGGTACTCTCCCGCGATGCAGCAGTCGCGGATCGGGATCGCGCGCGGGATGACCGCGCGGAACGTGCGTCGCTCGGTGACGTTGGCACTCGGCGCGGCGGTGTTGGTCTGTGCTTCGATCGCGGTTGTTCCGGCGGCCGCCGCGACGGCGTCCGACTGGGCTCGGCTCGCGCCGACGACGAGCCCGTCGTCTCGCATCAACGCGTCGATCGCCTACGACCCCGCGACCGGGCAACTGTTGATGTTCGGCGGTGCGAGCGGGACGACCGCCTTCGGTGATACCTGGGATTGGGATGGCACCAACTGGCGAAAGCTCGCGCCGGCATCGCATCCGTCGCCGCGTTACGGCGCCGCGCTCGCGTTCGACACCGCGACGAATCAGATGATCCTCTTCGGCGGCCAGACGGATACGACGACCTTCGGCGACACGTGGACATGGTCCGGATCGACGTGGACACAGCTGGCGCCGGCGACGAGCCCCTCGGCCCGCTCCGATGCTGCGATCGCGTTCGACCCGGCGAGTCAGAGATTGCTTCTCTTCGGCGGCCAGACGCCAAGCTTTCTCGGCGACACGTGGACCTGGTCAGGCACGACATGGACACAGCTGACGCCGACGACGAGTCCCTCGGCCCGCACCCTGGCGTCGATCGCGTACGACGGCGCGACGAGTCAGCTGTTGCTCTTCGGAGGCCTCGGCACCGGTCCCAACGCGGACACATGGCAATGGACCGGCACGAACTGGCGCCTTCTTTCGCCTTCCGCGAGCCCGTCCGCCCGGTTCGGTGCCTCGATGACCTACGACCCGACGGCGCGCCGGATCGTCCTGTTCGGTGGGCTCGGCAGCGGGTTCTTCGCGGACACGTGGACGTGGAACGGTTCGGCGTGGACCCCCGCTTCACCGAGCACGAGCCCACCGGCCGGCTATACCGCGCCCGCGGCGTACGACCTCCGCTCCGGGCAGCTGATCCTCGTCGCATCCGGCGGTGCCGACGTCGAGACATGGGAGTTGCGCGGCGGTCCGTCCGGATACCGACTCGTTGCCGCCGACGGCGGAATCTTCGCGTTCGGCAACGCGCCCTTCTTCGGTTCCGAGGGTGGCGCGCCGCTCGTCGAACCGATCGTCGGGATGGCGTCGACGCCTGATGGTGGCGGCTACTGGCTCGCGGGAGCTGATGGCGCGGTCTTCGCGTTCGGCAACGCGCACCGTTACCTCTCCACCGGCGGTACCCGGGCGACACTGCCGATCGTGGGCATCGCGCCCACAAGCACCGGTCATGGCTACTGGCTCGCAGCAGCCGACGGTGGCGTCGCGACCTTCGGCGATGCGAGGTTCTACGGCTCCATGGGCAGTTCCCGATTGCAGCGCCCGATCGTCGGAGTGGCGACGACCCTGGACAGTCGTGGCTACTGGCTGGCCGCGGCCGACGGCGGCATCTTCGCCTTCGGCGACGCGCACTATTTCGGTTCGACCGGAGCCATGCGCCTGAACCAGCCCATCGTCGGTATGGCATCGGCCCCGAACGCGCAGGGCTACTGGCTCGCCGCGCGCGACGGAGGGATCTTCAGCTTCGGCAGCGCAGCATTCCACGGCTCGATGGGCGGAACGCCCCTCAACCGACCCGTTGTCGGCAGCGCCTCCCCTTGAGTCTCCACCGCCCGCTCCGCACGAAGGGGTAGTGGTTAGCGCTCGGCGTCCGGGGTGATGCGGACTTCGAGGCCGGAAACCCGGGGCATCGCGGTGAGTTGATCGATGCCGACGTCGCCACTCGTGAGGTTGCCGGGATTCGCCTCGGCGTGGCCGTGCGTCATCGATACGACTCCGGCGCGCATCGTCGGATCGGCCGTGAACTCGGCGGTGACTTCGCCATGCGCCGTGGCCACCGTGACGCGACCGTCCGCAGTTGCGTTCATGCGCAACACCGGTCCGGGTGCGATCGCGCCGTACGCGACGGAATTGCTCCAGGGCATCTCGCGCCGGGGCGCGAGGACGAACTCGGCGGGCTCCGGGTCGGTGTACGCGGCGAGGCGTTCCAGCAGCACCTCCGGCGCGATCGTCCATTGCCCGTCGGGCAGGAGCTCGCGGTGCACCCAACCGGGCTCGACAGTGGTCTCGATACCGCGCGGCCCGGCGGTGAACACGTCGTCGGCGTCGAGACGCGAGCGCGCGAGGACACCGCGGAGATAGTCCTCGTCCCGGAGGTCGTCGGGGTCGATCGCGCCGGCCACCTCGAGACGCATTGCACGCGTCAATGCCGCGAACATCCACCACACCGGGCGGCGCTCGGCACCGGGCTCGACGATCGGGCCCGTCGCTTGCAGTCCCGACCGCAACGCGGTCAGCTCGTGCAACGTGATGTCGGCGCGTTCGAGCTGGCCGGTCGCCGGCAGCACGTGCGTCGCGATCTCGGTGAGCGGGTTCTCCGCGACGTCGACCACGGCGAGGACGTCGAGGGTCTTCAGCGCGGCTTCGAGGCGCGCCGGCTGGGGGAACGCGGTCAGGGGATTTCCCCCGGTGACGAAGAGTGCGCGGATGTTTCCGGCTTCGATCTCGTCGACGAGCGCGACCCCCGGGACCTGCCCGAGGACGCGCGGGAGCTCGGGTCGGCGCTTCGACGCGGGTAAATCGGCCGCGCTCCCGCCGGAGTGACGCCGTCGGAGGTCTTGGACGACTCCCCGGTGGAACTGCATGCCGCCCACTCGATCGAGCGAGCCCGACGCGATGAGGACGACCCAGCGCAACCACTCCGCGAGTACGCCGTCGCGCGACATCGTCACGCCCGTACCGCAGTGCACCGCGACGCGTCCGCGGTGGGCGCGCACGTCGGTGACCAGCTCGTCGAGGAGCGCAGGGTCGACGTCGCCCGTCGCCGCGGCCCGCTCGACCGTGAACCCGGCGAGCGCGCGACGCAACGCGGAGAGCTGTTCGGCGTCGCAGTGCTCGCGCAGCTCGTCCTCGTCGGCGCCGTCGTGGAGTAACGCGTTCGCCACGGTCGCGAGTACGGCGACGTCGGCACCCGGACGAACGGGCACGTACGCGTCGGCCCACGCCGCCGTCTCGGTGCGGCGCGGATCGAGCACCCACACTCGCCCGCCGCGAGCGCGGTACTCGCGGAGGTGGCGAATCGGATCCGGCAAGGCGGTGCCGTATCCGTGGGAGACGACGGGATTCGTCCCGACGAAGATCGCGAGTCCGGGGACCGTCGGATCCCATACCGGGTTCAGCATCGGCTGGCCACTCACGAGCTCGGCGGCGACGAGGACCGGTGCGTTGTCGACCGTCACCGCGGTGAAAAACGAACG
>JAUZEI010000134.1 GCA_030839105.1 Actinomycetota bacterium | reverse complement strand
AGGCAATCCTCGCGGTGCTCGAGGCGCGCCGTGAGGAGCTCGGCAACCGCACCGAACAGCCATGACGGCCGCGGCAGGCGACACGGCGGATCCGCCCGACTTGCGGACGGTCAGGCTGCCGAGCGGGAAACGGGTACCGGCCCTCGGCCAGGGAACATGGCACATGGCGGAAAACCCACGCCGCCGGCGCGCAGAGATCGAGTCGTTGCGAATGGGCCTCGACCTCGGTTGCACTCTGATCGACACCGCCGAGATGTACGCCGACGGTCGCGCCGAGCTCCTCGTCGGCGAAGCGATCGAGGGCCGGCGTGAAGAAGTGGTGCTCGTCACCAAGGTCCTGCCGAGCCACGCGAGCCGGCGCGGCACGATCGCCGCGTGTGAGGCGAGTCTCGCCCGCCTCGGTACCGATCGGATCGACCTCTATTTGCTGCACTGGCGCGGATCGGTGCCGCTCGAGGACACGGTCGATGCGTTCACCCGCCTGAGCGACGCCGGGAAGATCCGGTATTGGGGAGTGAGCAACTTCGACGTCGACGACATGATCGAGCTCGCCGGTCTGGCGGGCGGTGACGACGTCGCCACGGATCAGGTGCTCTACAACCTGGAACGACGCGGCATCGAGTTCGACCTGATGCCATGGTGCCTCGCGCGCCGGATTCCCGTCATGGCGTATTCGCCGATGGGGCAGGGCCGGCACCTCGGCCATCCGGCGCTTCGGACGGTTGCCGCACGTCGTGGTGTGACTCCGGCGCAGGTCGCCCTCGCGTGGGTGTTAAGGAGCGACGGAGTCATCGCGATCCCGAAGGCGGGAAGCGCCGCGCACGTCCGCGAGAACCGCGTCGCGGCGGATCTTCACCTGACCGAGGACGAGCTCACGCTCCTCGACCGTGTGTTCGCGCCACCCCGCGCGAAGCAGCAACTCGCGATCCTCTAGCGGAGGACGACGCCGAGGACGACCCGGCCGGTCCGCCGGAAGGACCGGTCACCTCGCGTGCTTCGCGTTCTCCTCCGCGCGCACGACGACGACCGGGCACGGTGCGCTCCGGATGACGCCGCGGGCGGTGCTGCCGAGGATGATGTCGCGCAGGCCCAGGCGTCGCTGCGTACCGACGATCACGGCCTGCGCGTCACGTTCCTTCGCCACGCGCAACAACGTCTCCGCAACGGTCCGCTGGTCGGCCACGACGAGAGGCTCGGCGACGAGGCCGGCCTTCTCCGCCAGCTGCGCACCCTCGCGCGCGACGTGTCGCGCCGCGTCGTACAAGGCGCGGTCGATCTCGATCGCGGCCCGGACGTCGAGCGGCGCGGGTGGCATAGTCGGAAGGTCGACGAGGTCGAACGCGACGCCGGGCTCGTACACCGTGACGATCAACGCCTCGTGTGAGGTGAGCAGCGCGCCACCTTCTTCGATGGCGCGCTGCGCCGTGCGCGACCCGTCGTAACCGATGATGACCGGACCGACTCCCATGCCACTGACGGTAGGGAAACTGGGGCGCGATTCACATCCCGCGCGCGCGTGGTTCGTATACGACCGACCGCTCGAACACGACCAGGTAGGTCGTGCTGCGCGTCACGACCGAGCTGGCGTTCAGGTTTGCGAGCCCCGCTTCCCCGCAGAGTCCGAGCGCGCCCACCGCCGGTCGCCGCGCGCGCCCGGGTGGAAGCGGTCGCGTCGTTGCAGCACGCGCCGGCGCGGCCGACTCGGCGCGCGCGGGCAGGAAGATCAGCGCCACGAGCGCGCCCACGAGCGCGACAATGGCACCCACGATCACCGCGCGGCGCATGCCGTCGACGAAGGCCTGGTTCGCGACGAGCAGCAATGCCCGTCCGAGCGGGGCGGGGAGCTGCGCGGCGACCGCATCGGCTCCACCGACCGAAGCGCGTACCGCGGCCAGTCCGGCGGGCGGAAGCTGTCGGACTGCCGGAACCGAGTCGATGTGCGCGACGTACACCGCCTTCATCACCGTCCCGAGCACGGCGACCCCGAGCGCACCGCCGATCAACCTCGTCGTGTCGTTCATTGCGGAGCCGACCCCCGCCCGCTCCGGTGGGAGGGAGCTCATGATCGACTCGGTCGCGGGCGCCATTGCCAGGCCGATACCGAGCCCCAGCACCAGCAACGATGCGAGGACGACGGAATACCCGGAGCTCACCGTGACGCGCGTGAGGATGAACAGACCGGCCGCGACGACGAGCAGGCCTCCGCTCACGACGAGCTTCGTGCCGAAACGCCGCACGAGAAGACTGCTCGCAGGCGCGGAGACGATGAGGACACCGGCCACCGGTGTCACCCGCAGGCCGGCCTCCAGCGGCGTGTAGCCGGCGACGAACTGCAGGTATTGACTCAGGAAGAACAGGGAGCCGAACAACGCGAAGAAGACGAGGGTGATGGCGACCGAGGCCGCCGAGAAACGCGGGTTCGCGAAGAAGCGGACGTCGAGCATTGGTCGAGGTGTGTGCCGCTCCCACAGCACGAACGCGCCGAGCAGTATGCACCCGACGCCGAACGACGCGACGATCGTCTGCGAGGACCAACCGCGGGTCGGGCCCTCGATGATCCCGTAGAGGATCGCGGTGATCGAGCTCGCCGAGAGCACGAAGCCCGCGATGTCGAGCGGCGGCGCCGATGGATCGCGCGACGTCGGCACGATGAGCGCGACCGCCACGAGCCCGAGGGCGATGACCGGCACGTTGACGAGGAAGACCGATCCCCACCAGAAGTGCTCGAGGAGCCATCCGCCGATCGTCGGGCCGATGGCGATGCCGAGTCCGGAGACGCCGGCCCAGATGCCGATCGCCCGACCGAGCTCGTCGGCGGGAAACACGTTCGTCAGGATGGACAGTGTCGACGGCATGATGAGCGCGCCGCCGAGTCCCATGAGCCCGCGGGTGTAGATCAGCTGGTTCGCAGAGCCCGCGAACGCGGACATCACAGAGCCGATCCCGAAAATGATCAGGCCGGTCTGCAGGGCACCTCTGCGTCCGAAGCGGTCGCCGAGACTGCCCGCGGCGAGGAGCGCGCTCGCGAACACGATCGTGTACGCGTCGACCATCCACTGCAGTTGGGAATTCGTCGCGTGCAACTCCCGCACCAGGCTCGGCAGCGCGACGTTCAAGATTGTGTTGTCGAGCGCGACGACGACGAGCGCAACGCACAGAACTATCAGCACGCGCCAGCGGTGCGGATCGGAGTGGGCGCCGTCGGAATCGGACGCGCCGGTGAGCTGCGACGCGGCGGTGCTCACTCGGTCACCTGAGCGCTTCCAACATCCAACATTCCGTGGAGGTGCGCGCACGCCGACTCGATGTCTTCGTACTTGCGCTGGCCCGCTCGCGATTCGGCGGCGATCACGCCGCACCGGTGGACCTTCTCGAAGTCGCCGTAGGGAAACTTGTAGCGGGCCTTCGTGTCTTCGTCGGCGTCGGTGTCGATCCCGAGGTGCCAGTGGGCGTACTCCGAGAAGCCGTGCTTCTCGATGAACGCGTTCTCCTGGCCGGTCGACGGCTGATGCTCGCTCCAGTCGTCCCGCTCGTCGATCACGTACTTCCCGTGCCGGATCAGGTCCTGGGCGTACTCGAACGAGCGGTCGTTCAGCTTGACGCTCACCGCGCCTCCTCGGGACGGAAGTGAACAGAACGAGAGGACGGCTCGACCACGCCCGAAACCTGGGAACGACAGACCGGAGGAACCGACAACTCGGCAACAGTGCTCCCGCTCGGCGCGGCGCAACACCCCGCGGACGCGTGGTTCGCGCGTCGATGCGTCGGCACATGCGCAGGGGCGAAGCAGGTGGCGGCTGGCTAGCGTCCGGCCCGTGAGCGGAGCTCCCGATCCCGAGGCGCTGGCGCGCGTGGTCGCGGCGACGGTCGGTGACGGCTCCGTCGTCGACCTCCGCCGGCTATCGGGCGGCGCGTCGCGGGAAACGTGGTCGTTCGACTTCGTCGACGCGGGCGGTGCGCGGCGCGGGTTCGTTCTCCGGCGCGACCCGGGCGAGCACGTCGGCGATTCCGACCGGTCGACGGAGTACCAGCTCATCCGAGTGGCTGCGGCGGCAGGAGTCGCCGTGCCGCGCGTGCTGGCCCTTCTCCGGCCCGAAGATGGCCTCGGCCGCGGCTTCGTCATGGATCGCATCGAGGGGGAGACGATCCCCCGTCGCATCCTGCGCGACGACGCCTACGCCGAGGCCCGGCCCCGCCTGGCGGCGCAGTGTGGGGAGATCGCGGCCCGCATCCACGCCATCGCCCCTTCATCCCTCCCGGCCCTTCCCGGCTTGGACGCGGCCGCGCAGATCGACCAGTACCGCACGCTCATCGACACGTTCGGCGAGCCCCATCCCGCCTTCGAGCTCGGGCTCCGCTGGCTCGCGGAACGCGTCCCTCCCCCGCCGGCCCGCCCCGAGCTGGTGCACGGCGACTTCCGCAACGGAAACTTCATCGTCGGTCCGGATGGCATCCGGGCGGTGCTCGACTGGGAGCTCGCGCACGTGGGCGACCCGATAGAGGATCTCGGATGGCTGTGCGTGAAGTCGTGGCGCTTCGGCGTCGCCGACCGGCTCGTGGGTGGCTTCGGCTCGGTTCCCGAACTCCTCGCCGCCTATGAAGGTGCCGGGGGCCGGACCGTCGACGAGGCGACGCTGCGGTTCTGGGTCGGGCTCGGCACGCTGAAGTGGGGCGTGATCTGCATCGGGCAGGCCTTCACACACCTCAACGGGCTCGTCCGGTCCGTCGAGCTCGCCACGTTGGGGCGCCGGGTCGCGGAGACCGAATGGGATCTCCTGCAGATCCTCGACGGAGGTTGGTGACGTTGACCCAGGACCGGCCGACCGCGGCGGAACTCGTACGGGCCGTACGCGAGTTTCTCGAAGGCGACGTCATGGCCGCGACCGAGGGCCGCGTGCAGTTTCACACGCGGGTGGCCGTCAACGCGCTGGGCATGATCGAGCGCGAGCTCACCGTCGGACCCGGCTTGGTCGCCGCGGAGAGGGAGCGCGCGGCGGCCATCCTGGGGCCCGACATTTCGGGGCATGAGGACGATGCCCGGGAGCTCGAGATCGCGCTGGCGGCTGCCATCCGGAACGGCTCGCTCGACGACCGGCTCGACGCGGTGCGCGACCACGTGCGCGCGACCGTGCGGGAGAAGCTCCTCGTCGCGAACCCGGGATACCTGCCGCCCGACCCGTCCGCCTAGCCTCGATCCCGATGCGGATCGCCACCTGGAACGTCAACTCGTTGAAGGCCCGTCTGCCCCGCGTCGAGGAGTTCCTCGGCTACGCAGAAGTCGACGTGTTGTGCCTGCAGGAGACGAAGCTCGCTGACAAGGCGTTTCCGGCACTGACATTCTCCGCGCTGGGATACGACTCGGTGCATTACGGGCAGGGACAATGGAACGGCGTCGCGATCCTGTCGCGCGTGGGCATCGAGGATCCGTCGCACGGCTTCGGTGACGCGCACGTCGATCCCTACGAAGGCGACGCCCGCATCCTCGCCGCGACGTGCGGCGGCATCCGCGTCGTCAGCGTCTACGTACCGAACGGGCGCGAGGTCGGCACCGAGTTCTACGACCGCAAGCTCCACTGGCTCGGGAGCATGCACGACTGGATCGACGCGACCCACAAGCCGACTGATCCACTCGTCGTGATGGGCGACTTCAACGTCGCGCCCGAAGATCGCGACGTCTGGGATCCGAAGAAGTTCATCGGCTCGACACATGTCACCGAACCCGAACGCAAGGCGGTCGGCCGCCTCGAGGAGTGGGGGCTCGAGGACGCGTTCCGGCGCGTATATCCCGACTCCGATCGGCTATTCAGCTACTGGGACTACCGCGCCGGCGATTTCCATCAACACCGCGGCATGCGCATCGATCTCGTGCTCGCGAGCCCGCCGGTGGCGGAGCGGGTCACGTGGGCCGTGGTCGACCGCAACGCCCGTAAGGGAACCGGGCCGTCCGATCACGCCCCGGTGATCATCGACCTGCGCGACTGAGGCCATCAAGGGCGACCGCCCCTTTGATCCGAAGCAATGCCGCTGTGGTCCCGGGTCAGATGCCGGAGTCGGCGAAGTCGAGGGCGCGGCGGGCGAGAGCCGGGACGCCCGTCTCCAACGCGGCGAAGTACGCGTCGTCGCTCGTGCCCGCGCGGAATCGCGCGAACGATCCTTCCATCACGCACGCGAGCTTGAACAGTCCGAGCACGCAATAGAACGCCAGGTTCGACACGTCGCGCCCGGTTCGATGCGCGTAGCGCGCGACCAACTCGGCGCGGGTCGGGTAGTCGGCATCCGATGCGAACGGTGAACCGCCCGCGAGCGAGGCGCGCTCCCCCGGCTCGATCCACAGCCCGACCACCCATCCGAGATCGACCAATGGGTCGCCCACCGTCGATTGCTCCCAGTCGACCACTGCGACCAACTCCACCGGCAGGTGCGGCGCGAACATGACGTTGTCGAGCTTGTAGTCGCCGTGGATGACGGCCGGCGGCTGCATGGGCGGCGTGTGCGCCTGGAGCCAGCGACCGGCCGCGTCGACGTCGGGCAGCGGGCGCGTCGCGTACTTCTCCAGCTGTCCGAGCCAACGCGGTACCTGGCGTTCGAGGTAGCCGTCCGGCCGACCGAAGTCGGCGAGGCCGCCGGCCTGCCAGTCGAACGCGTGAATGCCGGCCAGCGCGTCGACGAGCGCGTACGAACATGCTCTCGGGGCGGCCGGATCGCCCGAGAGCGGCGCGGGCAGTTGCTCGCGCACGACGACGCCGTCGACCGGAGCCATCAGATAGAACGGCACGCCCAGCACGTCGCGATCGACACAACACGCGATGGGTTC
>JAUZEI010000132.1 GCA_030839105.1 Actinomycetota bacterium | reverse complement strand
GCGACAGCGGCGTGCAGATCAAAAAGCGCGTGTCCTCCGGCCACTCCCACTCGGCCATCTGGATCATCGTCATCGTGGCGCCGCTGCGGTACGTGCCCATCACGCCCTTGGGCTTGCCGGTGGTACCGCCGGTGTACGCGAAGCCGGCGATGTCCTCGGCCTGCACGTTCGGCGCGACGAGCGGTTGCGGCG
Organism: Actinomycetota bacterium; assembly: GCA_030839105.1. Classification (GTDB taxonomy): domain Bacteria; phylum Actinomycetota; class Acidimicrobiia; order IMCC26256; family PALSA-610; genus PALSA-610. The sequence continues at coordinate 2,345 of JAUZEI010000132.1, read as the reverse complement.
AGAACTTGGCCGCGAGCGCGAGCAGGTCGTCGCCGACGTCGCACGGACCGAGCGAGAGGAGACGTTGCAACTTCGGGCAGCGCTCCTGTAACTGCCGCGCCCGCTCGCCGAAGCTGGGGTCGAACACCAACGTTTCGATCTCCGCGTCGTCGATCACGTAGGCATGGTCGTCGACGGATCCCAGCGGATGGAGCGCGCTGCCCCGGCAGCCCGTGACCATGTTCGCCCCGAGCGTGAACAGCACCTCGGGCCGGTTCGGCGAGAGGATCGACACCGGGCTGCCCGGCGCGAGTCCCTGCGCCGCGTAGGCCTGCGCGTAACAACTCATCTGCGCGGCGACCTCGCGGCCTGTGAGCACCTGATCGCCGAGGTACACGGCGGGACGATCGGGATGACGGTCGAGCGCCGCGACCAAGAGGTCGGGCAGGAATGCGGCTTTGTGGAGATCGTCGTTGTTCACGCCGTGTGTCCTACCGCCTCGGCCTGACCGGGGTCCAACGCGCTTGAGTTGTGCTGACGAGTTACGCGGTCCCGCCGGACGCGTCGCCCGCGCCGTCGCCGTGCACCGAGTTGGACGCGCGCGCTGTGGTCGAACACGTCATCGGCTTCCTCGCGTACGCCGCGGCAGTGGCGAGCAAGTTCACGGGCCGAGGGCATGATCGGGCCTGAGGCGCGCTCGGTTCAAACGCTCCCGTCGCCGACAAAGCTCGTCGCGTTCTACGGGCCGCGATCCCGCCGGTCGGTCGGATGAATGGACTGATTCGCGGCTACCCGCCTCGGGCGCGGGCTTGGGCGTCTGCGATGTGTTGTTCGGAGTGGTCGTACCAGCAAAGGAGCCGGAGGTTGGCGAGGTCGGTGGGCCCGCCGCGGGTCCAATGTTCGTCGTGATGGGCGACGCATTGGCTGGGCGGTCGGGTGCAGCCGGGTGCGGTGCAGTGTTTGTCGCGGGCGACGAGCGCTCGCCATTGCGCGGTGGTGGGGTTCCGCGCGGCGCGGCCGACGTCGAGGACTTCCGACTCACCGTTCATCAGAATGCGGCTGAAGCTGCAGTCACAGAGGAGCATTTCGAGCATGGTCACGGAGATGCGGCCGTGGCCGAGCCGTTCACCGCGAATCGTGGCGAGCAGGTCGGGCGTGGTGCCGGGCAGGTCGCGGATGTCGTGCACGAGCGAGATGTGGGGGCGGATGCCGTGGGATTCGCCCAGCTCCCCGCGATCAAGGGGAAGGCGCATCAATGTTGCGATGGCGTCCATGCGCCGTTGCGGTGTGGTTCTCGGATCGTTGGCTTGTAGGTCGCGTGCCATCTGCGCATTGACGGCGGTTTCGATGATGTCGCCGGTGAGCGGGTCGCACAGGCCGCGGATGTCGAGCATCCCGTCGGTCGTGCGAGACAGGTAACAGCCGGACCGTTCGCGTTGGTCGGCGTCGGTGTCGGCACCGCCGTCACCGTCGATCGCATCGGTGATGTACCGCACCAGGTTGCCGAGATCCGGCGGGGAGATCGACCCCGCCGCCTCGACCAGCTCCGCTTCCATGGTCGCGAGCTCCCACGCCCGCTTGGGTGTGTACGCGTTCGTGATCACCGTCGCGTGCCGGGTGGAGATGTCGCCGGCCGCGAACGCGGACGCGACCTTCGGCAACTGCTCGAGCTTGCGCGCCAGGTCCACGTGTCCGCGCGCAACGCCCTGCGCCATGTGACACGCGTTCCGCAACGCCACCGCCGCGTTCTGAAACCCGTCCGCCCGCCAAGCACCGGAACGGTCATACGCGCGCACCTTGTTCAGCCACGCAGCTTCGGCCGCGTCGAGTGCCCGACGTTCTGCAGCGATCTCGTCGAGGAGTGATGCGAACACATGTTCGATACTAGAGGAAAAGATCCTACAAACCAAGGGCTTTTGACGATTTCAGCCGAAAGATCGCCGAGCAGACCAAGCCCCACCAACCGCTTCGTAGGCGCGCCCTTGCTCTTGCCCTTCCCGTCTTTCTTCCTATGACCGCGCGCCGTAGATCAAGGACAGCTCCTCGCCAATGCGCGCGAGCTCGACGCGCAACTCGGTCGGCTCGAACACTTCCAACCGGGCGCCGAATCCGGCGAGCATCCCCGCCAGCGCCCCCACGTGCGGACCGGACACCTCGACGTCGACCCGACCGTCGGGCCGCGCCGGACCGACGCGAACGCGCGTGTCGAAGACCCAGCGCAACAGTTGCACGACACCGATCTCCGCGGCCGCGCGCACGCGCACGGGCGCGCGCAGCTGATCCACCTCGGCGCTGATCAGCCGCCACGCGTCCGCGAGATCGAAGCCCTCGGGCCGCACAACTTCGTCGCCCGTGCCCGCGACCGC
>JAUZEI010000097.1 GCA_030839105.1 Actinomycetota bacterium | reverse complement strand
GATCCCGCATTCGCCGGCTCCGACACGCTCGCGACGGCGAAGGCGCTCGCAGCCGCACTCGATCGCGAGGGTCCCTTCGACATCGTCGTCACCGGCCGAAACTCCGTCGACGCCGATACCGGTCAGGTCGGCCCCGAGCTCGCCGAGCTGTGCGATCTGCCGTTCCTCGCGGGCGTGCGCCATCTCGCGATCACCGACGATCCGATACGGGGCCAGGTCGTCACCGCCCGCTGCGAGCACGACGACGGGTGGCTCCGGGCCGAGGTCCGCCTGCCCGCGATCGTGTCCTGCGCGGAGCGGCTCATCGATCCGGCCAAGGTCGATTTCGCGGGACGCGCGGCCGTGCCCGCCGATCGCATCCGCCGGCTGACCGCCTCCGAGCTCGGCCCCGGACCGTGGGGGCAGGCCGCGTCACCGACGTCGGTCGGCGCCGTCAAGGTGATGGAGGTCGCACGCGCCCGGCAGCGTTCGCCCGACGTACCGATCGCCGAGCAGGCCCGTAACGCCGTGCGCCTCCTCCACGAACGAGGAGCGTTTCACCGCGCCGCACCCGTCACGGAGTCGACGCAGACCGTGGCGCCGGCGCGTATCGGTGAGCCGACGATCGTGCTCGCCGAACCCGACCGCGCGCACGACACCCGGGAGCTGCTCGGCGCGGCCGCCGCGCTGACGGGCAACGTCGTCGTCGTGACCATGCAAACACCCGATGGCGCGCAACTGCGCGCGTGGGGCGCCGACTCGATCGTCCATCTCGACGGCGAAAACGTCGAGGAAGACGTCGCGCACGCGGCCGTGCAACTCGCACGCGAGCGCGCGCCGTGGGCGATCCTCACCGGGTCTACGGCGTGGGGTCGCGAGGTTGCGTCCCGCGTCGCCGCGCAGCTGGGTGCGGGACTGACCGGTGATGCCGTGGAGCTCGAGCGCGTCGACGGCCGGCTGGTCGCCTGGAAGCCGGCGTTCGGCGGTCAGCTCGTCGCCGCGATCCACTGCGCCTCGACCGTGCAGATGGCGACCGTACGAGCAGGCGTGCTGCCGACGCTCATGCCGCGCGTCACCGGCGACGACAACGTGCCCGTCGAGACGATTCCGCTCCCGCCCCGCGGCCGCGTCCGGGTCCTGGCCCGCACCCGCGACGACGACCTCGATCTCCTCGCGGAGGCCCACACCGTCATCGGCGTCGGCAAGGGGGTCGAGCCCGACACCTACGACGAGCTCGAGCCGCTGCGCGTGTTGCTCGACGCGCAACTCGGGGCGACCCGCAAGGTCACCGACAAGGGCTGGCTCCCCCGCTCGCGCCAGATCGGGATCACGGGCCGGTCGATCGCGCCCCGGCTCTTCGTCAGCGTCGGTGCGAGCGGCAAGTTCAACCACTCCGTCGGCCTGCGCGCGGCCGGCACGGTTCTCGCGATCAACCGCGACGCGTCGGCGCCGATCTTCGACGTCGCCGACATCGGCATCGTCGGCGACTGGCGCGAGGCGCTCCCGATTCTCGTCGAGCAACTCCGCGCCGCCCGCGCCTGACGGTCAGCTCTCGGCAGGCTTCGGTGCGGGCGGGCGCCAGAACGTCACGAGCGTTGCCGCGGCGCCGCCGACCCCGACGACCAGGGCGATGACGAGCGCCCACCAGTTGTGCGGACTGAAGTCGATCGCATTGTCGAGCGACCACTCGCCCGGTCCGACGCACGCGACCGCGAACAGCGCGGCGACGAGGTTCATGATGTATTCCCAGCCCTCGGTCGGGCGACGGAACACGAAGAAACCGGCCTTGCGGTGGTTGGTGATGAACGCGACGAGCAGCGTGCCCATCAACGCACCCGCGGCGAAGGGAGTGAGCAGGCCGAGCATCAGCGCGGCTCCGGCGGCGAGCTCGGTGACACTCGCGAGCCAGGCGTGGAAGATGCCGGGCTTCATGCCCAGACTTGCGAACCACCCCGCGGTTCCCTTGATCTTGCCGCCTCGGTAGATGTGGTTGTAGCCGTGGGCGAACATCGTGGCGCCGAGCGCGACCCTCACCACGAGCAAGCCGAGATTCACTTGGTCGGGAGACATGGGCGCGCACAGTAGTACGGTCGACCCATGGCCACTTCGGATCCCGACGACGGCCTCGACGACGGCTACGACGCGTTCGAGGAGTTCAATCGCAGCGCGGGAATGGGGATCGTCGACAACCCGTATCCGATGTTCGCGCTCGTGCGTCCCGAGCACCCCATGAAACGTGAGGGAGAAGGCGAATCCGCACTCATCCCCGAAGACCACGACATCGACTTCATGACCATCGACCGCAGCGTCGGCGTGTTCACCGCGTTCGGCTTCGAGGCCGTGCAACAGGTCCTGAAGGACGGCGAGACGTTCTCGTCGCAGGGTTACGCCGACGTCATGGGCAAAGTGCTCGGGCACTCGATCCTCGAGATGGACGAACCCGAGCACCATCTCTACCGCGGCCTCGTGCAACAGGCATTCAGCCGCAAAGCGATGGAGGCCTGGGAGCGCGAGCTCGTCCGCGACGTCGTCGACGAGCACATCGACGCATTCATCGGCCGCTCCCCGAAGAAGGCCGACCTCGTCCGCGAGGTGACGTTCGGCTTTCCCGTCGTCGTGATCGCTCGTCTCCTCGGACTCCCGCGCGAAGACCTGCCGATGTTCCACCGGCGCGCGGTCGAGGTCATCAGCGCCGGTTTCGAGCTCGAGCGCGCGACGAGCGCGTCGAACTGGTTGTTCGACTACTTCTGCACGATCATCCAGGACCGCCGTGAGCACCCGTCCGACGACGTGATCTCGGTACTCGTGCAGGCCGAGCTGGAAGGCACGCGTCTCACCAACGAGGAAATCTGCTCGTTCCTCCGACTGTTGCTGCCCGCGGGCGCGGAGACCACCTACCGCTCGTCGTCGAACCTCTTGTTCGGACTCATGAGCAAGCCCGAACAGTTGGAATCCCTGCGCGCCGACCGTGCCCTTCTCCCGCAGGCGATCGAGGAAGGACTGCGGTGGGAACCTCCCTTGATCGGCATCCTCCGCACCGCCGTCAAAGACACAGAAGTTGCAGGCGTGTTCGTCCCTGCCGGTT
>JAUZEI010000063.1 GCA_030839105.1 Actinomycetota bacterium | reverse complement strand
CGACCGTCGATGTCGCGCGCGTGATCGAACGGGTCCTTGCCGACACGCCGCGCTCGCTGGCCGTAGTGGGTCCGCACTCCGCTTCCGATTTCTAGGCGCCGACTCCCACGCTTCGGGTTCTAGGCTGCGGCCGATGATCCGGGTCGGTGTGTTCGGCGCAGGCGGGCGTATGGGCTCGACCGTGTGCCGGGCGGTCGGTGAGGCACCGGACATGGAGCTCGTCGCCGCGGTCGACCCCGTCTACGCGGGCGCGGCGTCCGCCGAGATTCCGCTCGCGGCCGAGGCGCACCAGCTCGAGGTCGCGGGCGCGCAGGTCGCCGTCGACTTCACGGTGCTCGCCGCGGCCCGCGAGAACCTCCGTTGGTGCGCGGCACACGGCGTGCACGCCGTGGTGGGCACGACCGGATTCGGTGAGGACGAGCTCGCCGAGCTCGCCGAGCTGTTCGCGCAGTCGAAGGCGAACGCGGTGATCGTGCCGAACTTCGCGGTCGGCGCCGTGCTCATGATGCGCTTCGCGGAGATGGCGGCGCCGTTCTTCGAGACCGCCGAGATCATGGAGTTGCACCACGACCGCAAGGTCGACGCTCCCTCGGGAACGGCGGCGCTGACCGCCCGGCGGATGAGCGCGGCGTCGAAGGACTGGGCCGACGACCCGACCACCACGGTGGTCGCCGAAGGTGCCCGGGGTGCGCTGATCGACGGGATTCCCGTGCACTCGCTACGTATCCGCGGAATGGTCGCTCATCAGGAGGTCTTGTTGGGTACGACCGGACAAACCTTGTCGATTCGGCACGACTCCTACGACCGTGCGTCCTTCATGCCCGGTGTCCTGCTCGCAGTCCGGAAGATCGCCGAGACGCCGGGCCTGACGATCGGTCTCGACTCGCTCTTGGGCCTCTGACGCGCCGGGTGTGAGGAGCGCCATGAGAATGTGGTGTGACGAGTTCGGCGTGAAGGTGCTTGGCCCGCGAGCACTTTGCGTCTAGCTTCCGGTTTTTCAGGGGGGACGGCTCGTGGCGTTGTTGTCGGTAGAGAACGTACGGGTCGAGTTCGGCGGCATCGTCGCGCTCGCCGACCTGTCGTTCACGATCGATGCCGGCCAGATCTGCGCGTTGATCGGGCCGAACGGCGCCGGCAAGACGACACTGTTCAACTGCGTGAGCCGGCTGTACGAGCCGACGAGCGGTCGTATCGACTTCGACGGCCACAACCTGCTCCGCCTGCCCGCGCACCGCATCGCCCGACTCGGGATCTCCCGGACCTTCCAGAACCTGGCCCTGTTTCCGGCCCTGACCGTGGTCGAGAACGTCCTCGTCGGCGGCTACACACACGGCCGCGTGAACGCGAAGCGCCGGGCCGAGGCGCACGCGATCCTCGAACGGCTCTCCCTCGACGACATGGCGAACCGGCCTGCGGTGGGATTGCCCTACGGCACGCTCAAGCGCGTGGAGATCGCGCGTGCGCTCGCGGCGCGGCCGCGGCTCCTGCTGCTCGACGAACCCGCCGCCGGACTCACGCACTCCGAGGTCGACGAGCTGGGCGAGCTGATCAGGGCGGTCCGAGACGAGTTCGACCTCAGCGTCCTGCTCGTCGAGCACCACATGGCGATGGTCATGTCCATCTCCGAAAAGGTCGTCGTGCTCGACTTCGGCAGCAAGATCGCAGAGGGGACGCCCGCAGACGTGCGCGACGACCCGCGCGTCGTCGAGGCCTACCTGGGGACGACCGTCTCGTGAGCGCACTGTTGGAGGTCTCCGAGCTGCGCGCCGGCTACGGGGCGGTGCGGGTGTTGCAGGGAATCGACTTCTCGGTCGAGGCGGGTGAGGTCGTCGTGATCCTCGGCGCGAACGGCGCGGGGAAGACCACGACCCTGAGGGCGATCTCCGGGATGATCGACGCCACGGGGCAGGCCGTCTTCGTCGGTCGCCCGATCATCGGCCGCCGTCCGGAGCAAATCGCAGCGGCGGGGATCGCGCACGTTCCGCAGGGGCGGGGCACGATCGTCGACCTCACCGTCGACGACAACCTGCGCATCGGGGCCTATCAACGCCGCGATTCCGAGATCGCCTCCGACATCGACCGCTGGTACACCACCTTCCCGCGGCTGAAGGAGCGGCACGCGCAGCAGGCGGGAAGCATGAGCGGGGGCGAGCAACAGATGCTCGCGATCGCCCGGGCACTGATGGCGCGCCCGAAGCTCGTCCTGCTCGACGAGCCGTCCCTGGGCCTTGCGCCCCTCATCACCCAAGAGCTGTTCCGGACGCTCGGTGAGCTCAATCGCGCCGACGGCATCTCGATGCTGATCGTCGAGCAGAACGCCGGTCTCGCGCTCAAGCTCGCGTCGCGCGGGTACGTGCTCGAGACGGGCACGATCGTCATTTCCGGATCGGCCACCGACCTCGCGGGCAACGACGACGTGCGCCGCGCGTACCTGGGAATCTGATGGCGCTCTTCCTCACGCAGCTGATGAACGGCATCGGGAGCGGTGCGGTCTACGCCTCGATCGCGCTCGCGCTCGTCCTGGTCTTCCGCACGACGGGGATCTTGAACTTCGCCCAGGGCGAGATGGCGCTCTACTCCACGTACCTCGTCTGGTTCTTCACCCAACGCAGCGTGCCGGTCTGGATCGCCATCCTCCTGGCGATGATCATCTCGTTCATCGGCGGCGCCGCGATCGAGCGGATCCTCATCCGGCCCGTCGAGCAGGCGTCGCCGCTCGTGCTCGTGATCGTGACAATCGGCATGTTCCTCGCGATCAACTCCATCGCCCAGGTGCAATTCGGTAACGACATCAAGATCTTGCCGCGCGCGTATCCCAACAAGACCTGGTTGCCCGGGGGCGTGCAGATCTCGAGCGACACGCTGGTACTCGTCGGCGTGCTCCTCGCCGAATGCCTGATCCTCTATCTCCTGCTCAACCGGACGCGCATCGGGCTCGCGTTCCGCGCGGTCGCGTCGAATCCCGAGTCGAGCCGACTCGTGGGCGTGCCGGTCGGGCGCATGCTGATGCTGGGCTGGGCCATGGCCGCCGCGATCGGCGCGCTCGCGGGTGCGCTCGTCATCGCGCCGGTGGGTCTCCAGGGCGCCAGCATGCAGGAGATCCTCGTGTACTCGTTCGCGGCCGCGGCGCTCGGTGGCTTCGACAGTCCACTCGGAGCCGTCGTCGCCGGGCTCATCGTGGGCGTCGCGGGGACGTTGACCACGCAGTACCTGCATGCCGTGCACGACATCGAGCTCGTGGTGCCCTTCGGGCTCATCCTCCTCGTGCTGCTCGTGCGCCCATCCGGACTCTTCGGCTCGCGCCGCGTGGAGCGGGTGTGACAGCCGACCGCGCGCGCATCATCCGCCTCGGCGTCGCGTTCGCCCTGCTGATCGCCGCGGTCTACGTCTTCGGCTGGTACATCCCGCAGTTCTACGAGCAGGGCACCACATATCTCTGGGCCGAAGCGCTGTACATCGGCGTCGCGGCCATGGGTCTCAATCTGCTGACCGGCTACAACGGCCAGGTCTCCATCGGACACGGCGCCTTCTTCGGTCTGGGCATGTACACCACTGCGATTTTGATGCAGTCGCACGACTGGTCGTTCACCGAGACCCTGCCGGTCGTGGCCGCGCTCTCGTTCGGCGTCGGCGTGCTCGTCGGCTTCCCCGCGCTGCGCGTCAAGGGCCTGTATCTCGCCCTCGTCACGCTCGGCCTGGCCGTGCTCTTCCCGCAGTTGACGAATCGTTTCGTCCCGCACGATCTGTGCAAGACCTGCGGTACCTCGCAGGTGGGTGAGCTGCGCCGGGTCAAGCTGCTGCCGCCGTCGTGGACACCTACGTTCATCAAGCATCCCGATCAGTGGGCGTATTACGCGACCCTCACGATCGCCGTCATCGGCATCGTCGCGTTGTTCCTGATCGTGCGCAGCCGTTTCGGCCGGGCCCTGATCGCGGTCCGGGACCATGAAGCCGCCGCGGAGACGGTCGGCATCAACGTCGCCCGGGTCAAGGTCATCGCGTTCGCCACGAGCGCGCTCTACGCCGGTGTCGCCGGGTCATGCTTCGTCCTCGTGAAGCGGCTCGCGACGGCTTCGTCGGTGTCGGTGTTCCAGCTGTCGATCGAGTTCCTCGTCGCGGTCGTCATCGGTGGTACCGCGACCGTGGTCGGACCCCTCGTCGGTGGCATCATCGTCGTGTTCAGCGGTCGCTGGATCAGCGAGTCGTTCCCGAGCACCATCTTGTTCTGGCACATCAATGACTCCGTGAAGAATCTCCTGTCCCCGGCGATCTTCGGCATCGGGCTGATTCTCCTCATGTACGTCCTGCCCGACGGCATCGTCGGCGGCGGCCGGCGGATCGTGAATTCCCGGTTGCGGAGTCTCCGGCGCGGGAAGACTTCTCCGGCCTCGACGTGACCTCCTTCACGACGAAATGAAAGGAACCCCATGACGGACGTTCGACGCGGAGCAGGTGCCCGAAGGCTGCGAGCGGCGGCGCTCGGAGTCGCCTTCGCCCTCGTGGTCGTCGCGTGCGGAAGCGGGCGGAACGATTCGACTTCGACGGCGACCACCGCTCCGGGCGGCTCGACCACGCCGGGCTCGACCACGGTCATCGACGCGTCGCAGTGCGACCCGTCGACACTGACCCAGGGCGTCACGGGTGACACCATCAAGATCGGCACCAGCCTTCCGCTGTCCGGCACCTACTCGGCCTTCAACGCGATCCTCAAGGGCGAGTCGTCGTACTTCTCGTACATCAACTCGCTCGGTGGGGTCACGGTCGCCGGCAAGAAGTACAAGATCCAGCTCGTCAGCAAGGACGACGCCTACGACGCGGCCAAGACGTCGAGCAACGTCGACACGCTGATCAACAGCGACAAGGTCTTCGGGCTCTTCAACACCGTCGGTACGAAGAACAACCTCGGAGTGCGCGAGACCGTCAACTCGGACTGCGTCCCCGACCTCTTGATCGCGTCGGGCGCGGTCCAATGGGGCAACATGAAATACCCGTTCATGCTCGGTTCGGAGCTCGTGCCCTACCCGGACGAGATGCAGGTATTCGTCGACTACCTGAAGCAGAACAAGCCCAACGCCAAGATCGCGCTGCTCTACGCGAACGACGACTTCGGGCAGTCGTACCGGGAGACGCTCAAGGACTTGGTGACCAACACCAGCCTCTCGATCGTCAAGGAGGCGAGCTACAACGCCGAGGGCTCGGAGGTGAAGGCTCAGGTCACGAGCCTCGCCGCGTCCAAGGCCGACACGTTCGTGCTGGGCGGGACCCTTCTCGCCTGCCCGAACGCGCTGACCGCGGCGCACGACGCGGGTTGGCGACCTGTGATCTACATGTCCGGTACCTGCGTCTCGAAGCTGCTCTTCACCCTCGGCGGCGACGGGGCCGACGGTGTGCTGAGCGTGACGCCACTCATGGATCCGGGTGACCCCGCCAACGCGAGCAACGCCGCGGTGACGCTCTACAAGGCTCAGGTGAAGAAGTACGCGCCGGATGCCGACACCGCCGACGGGATCGTCGCCTACGGCTGGTCGACCGGGGCACTTCTGCAGAAGATCCTGGAAGCCTCGCCGAAGCTCGACCGGGTGTCGGTGATGGAGGCGGCGCGCACGCTGAAGGACGTCTCGGGCACCGGTCTGCAGCTCTCGGGTTCGAAGTGGAACACCAACAAGGACGACTGGTTCATCGGTGAGACGTTCCAGCTCGTCAAGTACAACAAGGCCGCGGGTCACACCGAGAAGGTCGGCGCGCTCACAAATCTCGACGGGAAGACGGCCTCGCTCTCGCCGAAGTCGCTCTTGAACAGCTAACCGCGGTTCCGCGCCAGCGGTTCGACGCGCGTTGCGAGGGCCTCGATGTCGGTGACGACCTCGAGGCCCTCCCGCGTCCGCAGCCATTCCGCATTGCGGGCGTGCAGTTTCCAGGTGTGGTCGAAGTTGTTGAGATAGACGACGACCGGGTGCGGTCGCAGCGCTTCGACGCTCAGGCGGACGACGTTGATCGTGCCGAGACCGGCGTCCGCGACGAGCACGACCAGCGCGGGCGCGAGCGCGTCGATGAGTGCGGCCGAGTCGCCGTCGTCGGCGATGGGCGAGCGGACGCCGCCCGCGGTCTCGACGAGCACGAGCGCGTCCGGCGGTGCGCTCAGGAGTACCTCGGCCGCGAGGTCGGCGATGGTGAACGGGGCCAGCCCGAGCGCGTCGGCGGCCATCGGCGGGGCGATCGGCACGCGCAACCAACGCGGCGCGGGGCACACGACCGTGGGATCCTCGGCGGAGGCGCCCGCGAGGACGTCGGCATCCGTCGACGTATCGTCGGGTGCGAATGACTGCACCGGCTTTCGCGCGGCCACGGCATACCCGCGTGTGCGCAGCGAGTGCAGGACGGCCGCGCCGACATACGTCTTGCCGACGCCGGTTCCCGTTCCCGCGACCGCGACGAGCGTCAACGGACCGGGACAGATCCGAGCACGGTGGTGAGTGCTCGTAGGAGACGCTCGACCTGGGCGTCGCTATGGGCGGCGGAGACGGTCACGCGCAACCGGGACGTACCGGGGGGAACCGTGGGCGGCCGGATCGCGGGGACGAGCAGGCCCGCGTCGAGGAGCGCGGCGGCGGCGTC
>JAUZEI010000062.1 GCA_030839105.1 Actinomycetota bacterium | reverse complement strand
GAAGTACTTCGCGGCCGCGTCGGTCTTGAGGCCCTCCCACGTCTTGTATTCGGGGTGCGCGTCGGCCACGAACTTCGGGATGAACCAGCCGATGTGACCGGTCGGGCCGTTGAGTCCCCCGTCGATCACCGACTTCTTGGTGGTGATGTAGGTCGCGATGTCGGTGGCATGACCCGACGGCCACACTTCGAGGTTCGCGTCGATCGTGCCCGAGTCGAGCGCGGCCCACACCGCGTTCTCGTCGATGTCCTTCGTCTTCACCGTCATCCCCTGCTTCTCGAGGACGATCTTGGCGACGGCCGCGTTCGCAGCGGAACCATCCCACGGGTTGACCGCGAGGGTGATCGATCCGCTGAACTTCTTGGCGCCACCGCCGCCCGCGGTCGTGGTCGTGCCGCTCGCGCCGGGCTTCGAGCTACTGCCGCACGCGCTCAGTGCGAATGCGAGCACGACGGTGCCGAGAATCAGCCGTCTGCTTCGGTTCATGCTGTCTCCAGTTGGTCGAGAAGTTTGGTCTTGCCGATCCGGATCGCTCGCGGAGGTGTGCGCAGTCTGGTGCTTCCGGCGACGCCCCGCACGCCCACCGCCCACGCCTGGGTCATTCGATCGAGCACGACGGCGAGCGCGACGATCGCGATTCCCGCTTCGACGCCGAGCCCGAGCTCACTCTTGGTGAGACCGTAGACGACATCGACACCCAGGGCCCCGCCTCCGACGAGTCCTGCGATGACCACCACGGAGAGCACCATGAGGATCGTCTGATTGAGGCCCAGCATGATCGACCGCAACGCGAGCGGCAGCTGGACCTTGGTGAGGATCTGGAACTTCGTGGCGCCGTTCGAGCGGGCGGCCTCGATCGTCTCGGGTGGCACCTCGCGGATACCGAGCGCGGTGAGGCGGATGCCCGGCGGCAACGCGTAGATCACCGACGCGATGATGCCCGGCACGCGACCGACGCTGAAGAGTCCGATGACGGGGACGAGATACACGAACGCGGGCATGACCTGCATGGCGTCGAGCAGTGGTCGGATGGCCGCGAAGAAGCGCTCGCTGCGGCCGGCCCAGATGCCGATCGGCAGCGCGATCAGCATCGAGATCACGACCGCGACGAGTACCTGGCTCAGAGTGTCCATGGTGTCGATCCAGATGCTGCCGCCCGCGGAACCGTCGGCGTGCAGCCCGGTCACCACGAGCAACGCGATCGCGCACGCGGCCGCGACCCGCCGCCCGGCCGTGATCCAGGCGACGGCGGTCACCCCACAGATGACCTCCCACCACGGGCGCTGGGTCAGGAAGTCGCGGATCGGGTCGAGCAGGTGGATGACCGTGAAGTCGCTGATCGAACCGGTGCCGCCGACGATGGGCACGCCGGTGCGCAGATTGTCGCGGCACCACTCCACGACGCGGTTGACGGGATCGTGCAACGAGAAGTCGATCGACGTGGGGAACGCCCCCGACGACCAGAGCTTGCCCGCGACGATCGCGATGACGACGGCTCCCGCGCCCGCGAGCATCTCGATGCGCGCCCGTTCCGGCGTGCGGTCGCGGCGAAACTTGCGGGCCGCCCGCAGCGGACGGCCCGCGGTGAGACGGTCGAGCACGATGGCGACGGCCACGATCGCGAGACCCGCGTCGAAGGCCTGACCGACGTCGAGATGTTGGAGTCCGGCGAGGACCTCCTGGCCGAGACCCTCGGCGCCGACCAGCGCGGCGATGACGACGATACCGAGCGCGAGGTTGATGGTCTGATTGATGCCGAGCAGCAACGCCGGGCGCGCCACCGGAAGTTGGATCTTCAACAGCGACTGGCGCGCGGTTGCGCCGTGCGCGGTGCCGACCTCCATCAGCCGGTCGGGAACGCCGCGGAGGCCGTGCGAGGTGAGCCGGATCGCAGCGGGTAGGGCGAAGATCACGGTGGCGACGACGGCGGGGGGATAGCCGATGTCGAACAGGAGCACGCACGGGAGCAGGTAACAAAACGCGGGCATCACCTGCATGGCGTCGAGGACGACGCGTGTGCGCCGTTCGAACGCAGGCCTCCGGGCGCTCAGGATTCCGAGCGGAAGACCGAGCGCGAGGACGATCGCGACCGACACCAGCATCAGCGCGACCGTGACCATCGCGGGCTCCCACACGCCGAGACCGCCGATCACGAACACCGCCGCGCCCGCGGTGAGCGCGGCACGGATGCCCGAGACCCGTGCCGCGACGACCACCACCAGCGCGATGAGTCCCGGCCACGTGACGAAGTGCAAGGCGTTGAGATCCCACTGCACGAGGTTGTGGAGCCACCGCGCGATCGGGTCGAAGCCCCAGCGGAACAACCAGTGGTTGCCGCGGTGCAGGATGATCCATTCCTCGACGCTGTCGATCCACGGACCGATCCGGAAGTTCCACCACGTCGCGATCGGATTGCCCCACACCCGGGCGAGGAGCACCGCGAAGGCGGCGATCACCGCCGTCGCGACCGCAGGTCGAACGAGCCGCGAAGGAGGGCTAGTCATCTTCCGCGAGCGCGCGCAGCACGATGAGGCGGTCGACCGCGCCGGACACGCGGCCGTCGCCGTCGAGCACCGCGACCGGACGCTCACTCTCGACGACGATCGGGAGCAGGTCGCTGACCAACGTCGTCTCCGTGACGGTGCCCGCGGTCTCCTCGCCGTCGACCGGCGCGCGCATGATGCCGCCCGCGGTCAGCACGTGCTCGCGTGGCACGTCCCGTACGAAGTCGCGCACGTAGTCGTCGACGGGATGGGCGACGACGGCTTCAGGCGTGCCGACCTGGACGAAGCGGCCGTCGCGCATGATCGCGATCTCGTCGCCGAGCTTGAGCGCTTCGTGCAGATCGTGAGTGATGAACACCACAGTCTTCTTGAGCTCGCGCTGGAGGCGGGCCACTTCGTCCTGCATGTCACGGCGGATGAGCGGGTCGAGCGCGGAGAACGGTTCGTCGAAGAGCAGGATCTCGGGGTCGTTCGCAAGCGCCCGGGCGAGCCCGACCCGCTGCTGCATGCCCCCCGAGAGCTCGTCGGGGTAGCTGTCGCCGAGCCCACTCAGGCCGACGAGATCGAGCATGTCGCCGGCGCGCGCGTGGCGCTCCGACTTCGACTTGCCTTGCACTTCGAGGCCGAACGCGACGTTGTCGAGCACGCGGCGGTGGGGGAGCAGCCCGAAGTGCTGGAAGACCATCGACACGCGGTCGCGCCGCAGATCGCGCAGCCACTGGGCCGAACAGTGCGCGGTGTCGTCACCGTCGATCAGCACATCGCCCGCGGTGGGTTCGATGAGGCGGCTCAGGCAACGTACGAGCGTCGACTTCCCCGAACCCGACAGACCCATCACGACGAACACGCGCCCCGCGGCGACGTCGAAGCTCACGTCGCGCACAGCTGCGACGCAACCGGTGCGTGCTTCGAGCTCGGCTCGGGGAAGATCGGCATCGGCCGAGCCGACGACGCGTTCCGGGTGAGGCCCGAATACCTTCCACACACCTCGACACGAGATCGTCGGTGTGTCCGCACTCGTGGCCTCGCTCGCGGGCAGGCTCCCGGTGGTCGTCTCGGTGCCGCTCGTCGTCGTCACCCCCGCCGCCGGCGGATCTCGTCGACGATCGCCGGGACGATCTCGTGCAGATCACCGATCACCGCGTAGTCGGCCTTGGTGACCATGGGCGCGTCGGGATCGGTATTGATCGCCAGCACGTTCTTCGCGGCCTGCATCCCGACCCAATGTTGTATTGCGCCGGAGATACCGCACGCAATGTAGAGGTCGGGGGCGACCCGCTTGCCGGTCTGGCCGACCTGGTCGGCGTGGGGCCGCCATCCCTGATTGGTGACCACCCGGGAGCAGCCGACCGCCGCGCCCAGCAACTCGGCGAGCGCTTCGATGGCGGCGAAACCCTCCTCGGAGCCGACACCCCGGCCGCCGCTCACCACCACCGGAGCCGTGGTGAGCGTGATGCCCTCCGCGACCTGCACCCGGTCGACGATGCGAGTGCGCCCGGCGTCGGGACCGAGGTTCGGGACGAACTCGACGACGGCCGCGCCGGGGCGGGCCTCGCGGTCGCGGTCGGGCGCCGCGTTCGGGAGGACGTTCGGGAAGACGTGTAGGGCGCAGCTCAGGATCGGGAGCGTCGCGTCGAGCCGGGCGTCCTCGAGCAGGCTTCCGCCCCACCGCAGCCGCCGGATCCGCCACGGCGTTCCGGGTGGGTCTCCGGGCGCGGCTTCGATGACGTTGGCTGCGAACGGTTGGTCGGCGATCGCGGCTACGTGCGCGAGCACCTCGTTGCCGCGTTCGGTGCCGGTCGCGACGATCGCGCTCGGCGACTGCGCGACCGCGAGCTCGTGGAGTGCGTCGCCCCACGCCTCGGGTGCGTAGTCGTCGAGCGCGGCGTGGCGGATGTGGAAGGTACTGTCGGCGCCCGCGATCGGCTCCGGCTGCTCGCCGCCGATGACGACCGCCGCGATGGGAAGCTCCGGGAAGCACGCGCGTGCGAACGCCAGCGCCTGGCGTGTGTCGTCGCCGACGACACCTCGGTCGTGGTCGATCACGACGAACGGGACGCCGCTCACGCGAGTCCCAGTTCGCCGAGCAGGTCGACGACCGCGGCGGCCGCGCTCGCCCCCGCGCCGAGGAGCACCGTCTCGCTGAGTTCGACGGTCGGCGTCGCGAACCGCACCATCGTGAGTCCGCCGGGCTCGGTCGTCGACGCGATCGAGCGCACCTCGGCCTTCTTGGACCGCAGCCGGCCCGGCAGCGTCGGGTAGCGGGGGAGGTTGATGCCCTCCTTCACGCCGACCGCGGCGGGCAGTGCCATCCGGTACACCTCGAACCCCGCGTCGCCCTCGCGCCGAGCCGTGAGCACGCCGTCGGCGAGGTCGATCCCTTTGATGCCGTTGACGATCGGGATGCCCAGCATCCGGGCCACGCGCACGCCGACCTGGAAGCCGCCCGAGTCGGCCGACTCGTTGCCGAAGAGCAGCACGTCGAACGGATCGCCCTCGGCCTCGAGCGTGCGCACCGTGTCAGCAATCGTGCGGGCGGTCGCCTGCGGGTCGGGGTCGTCGCCCGCGGCCATCTCGTCGTTGGAGACGAGAACGGCGTGTTGCACGCCGACCGAGACCGAGAACCGCAGCTGCTCCTCGGCTTCGGGCGGCCCGACGGTGAGCACGGTGATGTCGCCGCCATGCGCCTCGACCAGTTGGAGCGCCGCTTCGACCGCGCACTCCTCGTGCGGGCTCGTCGTAAAGGCAAGATTGCGGGCGTCGACGGCGCGCGCGTCGGGGGTCAGCGTGATCTGCGCGCCCGGGGCGGGGACGCGCTTCACGCACACGAGGATTCGCAGGCCGCTCACGGCGCGGCTCAGCCCTTCATGCGCGCGTCGTCGGGATCGAACAACGGTCGTGACCCGGCCACCGCGACCTGCACCGGGTAATCCTCGTTCATGTACCGCACGAGGAGGTCGGCGCCGACGACGGCATGCTCCGGGGGCAGATACGCGAGCAGGAGGAACTTGCCGACCGTTGGGCCCGTGCCCGCCGAGGTGACGACCGAGACCCGGCCCTTGCCGTCGACGATGCGGTCACCGTCGAGCGTGAGGATCGGTTCGGAACCGCACATGTAGCGCGCGATTCCGTCGCGGGGCGAGACATGGTCTTCGACGGTCAGCGTGCACAACACGGCCGCAGGTTCGGCCGCGCGTGCAGCGAGGTAGGCGTCCTTGCCGATGAAGTCGGCGGCCTTGACCTTCGGACGCGCGAGACCTGCTTCCACGGGCGTGTACTCGCCGTCGAGCTCGGCGCCCATGAGGCGATAGCCCTTCTCCAGTCGTCCCGTCGTGCCGTAGACACCCGCGCCGACCGCGGTCACGCCGAATGCCTGTCCGGCTTCCCACAACCGGTCCCAGATCGCGAGCGCGTTGTCGCTGGGGACATAGACCTCCCAGCCGTGCTCGCCGACGTAGGAGATGCGGAAGAGGCGGACCGTGATCGAGTCGATCAGCACCTCGGCGGTCGAGCCGTAGGGGAGTGCAGCGTCGGAGATGTCGTCCGGGGTGAGCGACTCCACGAGCGCCCGGGCCTTCGGCCCCCACACGCCGATCGTGGCGTACGCCGAGGTGTTGTCGGCGAAGGTGACCGAGCCGTCGGTCGGGAGGTGGGTACGGAACCAGTGCGCGTCGCGCGGGCCGTCGAACGCGCCGGTAACGACCCGGAACGCGTCTTCGGCGAGCCGCATGATCGTGAGGTCGGTGCGGAAGCCGCCCCGGGTGTCGAGCAGCGGCGTGTAGACAGAACGACCGACCGCGACATTGCAGCTGTTCACCGTCAGGTGTTGCAGGTAGTCGAGTGCACCCGGGCCGGTGATGTCGAAGACGACGAACGGCGCGAGGTCGATCATGCCGACGCCCTCGCGCATCGCCAGGTGCTCGGCGTTCATGATCGGCGACCACCAGCGCGCGTCCCACTCGTGCGGTCGGTCCTCGATGCCGTAGTGCTCGACGAGGGCGGCGTTGCTCTCGTACCAGTGCGGTCGTTCCCATCCGCCGGCTTGGAAGTACACGGCGCCGAGAGCCTGCGTGCGCGCGTGATACGGCGCACAGCGAATGTTGCGCTCCGATGCCCACTGCTCCCGCGGGTGCACGATGCCGTACGTCTTGTTGTAATGCTCGGCGCACCGGGCGCGCACGTGGTGATCGTTACGCGCGTAGCGGTAGAAGCGCGTGATGTCGGAGTGGTGCGCGTCGATCTCGGACGCACCGTGCGTCATCCACTCCGCAATCATGCGACCCACGCCCGGTCCTTCCTTGATCCACACCGCGGCGGCCGACCACAGGTTGTGCACCTCGGCCGTCTCGCCGAGGAGCGGGAAACCGTCGGGGGTCAGCGACAGGAGGCCGTTGATCGCGTACTTCATCTCCGCCGTCGACAGGATGTCGGGCATGAGCTCGAGCGCCTCTTCGAGCTGTTGGTCGAAGTCGTCGGCGGTGAACGGAAGTTCGGTGGGCGAGAGACGTGATTCCTTGATCGAGGGGATGTCGTCGGCGCGGTGAAAGATCGGCCGGTGCGCGTAGGAACCGACCTCCATCGATCCGCCGGTCTGACGTTCGTAACAGAACGTGTCCATGTCGCGGATGATCGGGAATCCGATCTCGTTG
Source organism: Actinomycetota bacterium (assembly GCA_030839105.1). Lineage (GTDB taxonomy): Bacteria > Actinomycetota > Acidimicrobiia > IMCC26256 > PALSA-610 > PALSA-610. The sequence goes on along the minus strand of JAUZEI010000062.1, from coordinate 1,754 downwards.
CCGGTGGCCTCGAGCTCGGGGATCGGGCCGACGTCGATCATCTGGTGCACGGCCGGTGTGAGTGGGATGGTCGCGCCCGCCATCGCCGCGATGCGCGGGCTCCACACTCCGGACGCGACGACGACGTATTCGGCCGCAATGCGTCCCTGGTCGGTGACGACGGCCTGCACGCGCCCGTTCTCGACCTCGATGTCGAGCACCTCGACGCCCGCGACCGTCTTCAGTGCACCGAGCTCCATCGCCCGCTCGCGAAAGATCGTCCCGGCGCGCAGTGAGTCGACGACCGAGACGCTCGGCGTAAAGAAGCCGCCGAGGACGATGTCGGTGTTGACGAACGGGACGAGCTTGGCCACCTCGGCCGCCGTCAGCAGCTCGGCATCGATGCCCCACGCCGTGGCCGATGTCATCCGGCGCCGGAACTCCTCCATGCGCTCGGGCTTGCGCGCGATCTCTATCCCGCCGCATGTGGTGTTGACGCCCATTGCCTCGTATTGCCGTTGGCTGTCGAGGGTAAGGGCGGCCATCTCGCGGTTGTGATCGACCGGAAAGATGAAGTTCGACGCGTGACCCGTCGAGCCGCCGGGGTTGGGCAGCGGTCCCTTGTCGAACTGGACGATGTCGCGCCAGCCGAGCTCGGCGAGGTGCGCAACCACCGAGTTGCCGACGATGCCGGACCCGATCACCACGACGCGCGCGGCGGTGGGGAGATCGCTCACTCTTGTACTCCTCGACGTAGGGGCGGCGGCCCGAAGCTGGACGACTGCATGTTTGCGGTCATGGGAGCACCGCGCTCAGTTCGCGCGCGATCTCGGTGACCTCCGACGCAATGGTGTCGGTGTCCGCGCGGCCGGGAAAGCGGTAGCTCGGACCGTGACAGTGCATGGCGGCGATCGTGGTTCCGTGCGCGTCGACCACGGGTGCGGCGACGGAGCTGATGCCTTCGTCGAACTCGCCGATCGTCCAGGCGTGGCCCTGTCGGCGGATCGACGCGAGCCGGCGCTTGATGCGCGCCGGTTGCGTCATGGTGTGGCGCGTGAAGCGCACGGGTGGACGTGCGAGGTACGCGGTGACCGCCGAGGCCGGTTGTGCGGCGAGCAGGACGAGTCCGGACGACACGACGTGCAGCGGAAGGCGCACACCCGTCCAGTCGCGCAGCGTCACCTCGTTCTCGGACTCGACGTGATCGAGGTAGACGACTTCGTCGCCGTCGAGCGCCGAGAGGCCCGACGTCTCACCGGTGCGCGCCACGAGCTCGGTCAACAGCGGCCGGGCCCGTGCCACGAGCGTCTCCGAGGCGCTGACCCCGTCGGCCAGCGTGCGGATGCCGGAGCCGATGCCGTACGTGCCCGAGTCGCCGATGCGGACCACGGCGCCGAGCGATTCCAAGGTGCCGAGCAGGCGGGCCACGGTGCTCACCGGGAGGTCGACCGCGCGGGCGACGTCGCTGATACCGCCCGGTTCGTTCGCGACCTGGCGCAGCACGGCGAAGGCCCGGTCGACTGACTGCACGGTTCCTCCGGCCATTCCTCAGCCCTCAGCCGATCTCGTCGGGCATCTCGGACTTGCGCCGGGCGATGAAATCGCGCAGCGCCTCGTCGATGGCCGGATCGATCCCGGGCGGCTCGTATTCGGCCAGCCGGCGCTTCCAGATCGCGTTGGCACGCTGCGAGGCATCGAGGCCCCCGTCTTCGAGCCATTGCTCGTAGCTCGCGTTGTCCGCTGTTGTCGACCGGTAGAAGGCGTTCTCGAAGTTG
>JAUZEI010000334.1 GCA_030839105.1 Actinomycetota bacterium | reverse complement strand
GCCAATGCCCTTCCCCCGCGACGAGATCGAAGCCACGATCCAGCGCTACGTCGAGACGCGCAAGGTCATCGACGACGGCGGCGCCGGCTGGAGCGCGCTCGCCCAGTACTTCACCGACGACGCGGTGTTCATCGATCCGGCGTGGGGTCGGGTCGAAGGCATCGACGAGATGAAGGCCACCGTCTTCGGCGACGCGATGGTCGGCCTCGAGGAGTGGACGTTCCCGGTCGAGTTCTACGCCATCGACGGCGACAACGTGATCATCAAGTGGAAGCAGGTGCTGCCCGGCCAACGCGAGAACGGCCGCAACTACGAGCAGTCCGGCGTGTCGACACTCATCTACGCGGGCGACGGGAAATTCCGCTACGAAGAGGATCTCCTGAACATGGTGCACGTGCTCGAGGACATGCGCGAGAGCAAGTGCAAGGTTCCCGACGTCGCGATGCCGCCCAAGCACCCGAACCGCGACTTCTCCCGCCCGAATGCCTGACGCCGTCCCGGAGACGCTGCTCCAGGACACTGTCGACTACATCGCCATCACACGCCTGCAGAACGCGTACGCCGACGCGGTGACGCGTCGCGCGTGGAGCGAGTTCCACGACATGTTCCTCGCCGACGCGCCGGTGCGCGTCGACACCGTCACCAGTGCCGTGATCGCGCTGACCGGCGCGCAGGAGGTCGGCGACTTCATCGGGACCGCAGTCGAGCGCTTCGAGTTCTTCGAGTTCGTGCCGCTGAGCACGCGGGTCGAGCTCCGCGCGAATGGCGAGGTCGACCGGGCAACGGCTCGCCTCTATATCTGTGAGCTCCGCCAGGACGCGGCATCGGGCCGTTCGACGCAGGCGTTCGGCGTCTATCAGGACGAGTACCGCCGCCGCGATGGGCGATGGTGGTTCGCGCGCCGCGACTACCAGTCGCTTGCGCGCAGCGGCCGGGGCGAGGTGTTCGCCTTTCCCGGCGACCCGTTCGCGACCGGAACGTGAACCCGGCCCATCACGACGCGCTTTCGCCGTGCTCGCCCGGAGCCATGTCGGTCTCGGACTTGTGCCACACGGGACTGTCGCCCGCGGTCTCGACGTTGAAGCCGTAGTCGAAGACGAGGGTGCCGCCGTACGTCGAGCCCAGACCGACGAGCGCCGCGACGACGAGCGACAGGATCATGATCCCGACCGGCGTCGAGGCCTCGGTGTGGTAGCTGTTCAGCCGCAGTGCGATGTCGACGATCGCGAGTGCGGTGACTGTCAACATGATCGTCGCATGCGTGTTTGCCGTCCGGCGCGCCTGCGTTCCCGCCTCCGACGAGCGCAACCAGTCGATGAAGCCGGTGAGCGCGGCGAAGACCGACACGATTGCGCCTCCGACGAACACGAAGGTTCCGGCGTGCCACATCTCGCGCGCCCACGTGTGGTCGTGACCACCGATGACGGAGGCGACGTCGAGCCCGGCGCCGAGCACGTACGCGCCGATGGGGATGTCGGTGAGCGGCGGGTGAAAGGGCTTACCCGAGAATCCCCGGAGCCCCTTGAACGTGCGACCCCGCAATGTGATCGCGGGCCGCACGGAGAACTTGCGCATCGTCGCTCCTCGCCATCTCGTCGCCTCCGACCACTTACCCGAAGGCCACTCTCCGAATGCGTACCTACGAATATCGAAGTGCTCTGCGCGGTGACTTCACCACCGTCTCGCCGCGAGCCTTCGGTTACCGACTCGCAACACTCTGGGTACATGATGTGCTTGCAGCGGACCAACCGCGTCTGCCAGGGTCACGACGGGCGCACGAGGAAGGTCCCAGGAGGTGGGGTGACGGAGCCCGAGGAGCCGGTCGAGGTCGGCCTTTACGGAGTGACGAAGCGCTTCGGCGACACGGTGGCCGTCGACGATGTGACCATCACCGTCGGGCGGGGCGAGTTCTTCTCGATGCTCGGCCCGTCAGGTTGTGGCAAGACCACTTCCCTGCGGATGATCGCGGGATTCGAAGAGCCCGACCGTGGCCGCGTGGAGCTCACGGGTCGCGACATCGTCGGTGTTCCGCCGTACAAGCGCAACGTCAACACGGTCTTCCAGTCGTATGCCCTGTTCCCGCACCTCACGGTTGCCGACAACGTGGCGTTCGGTTTACGCCGCAAGAAAGTCTCGAAGAGCGCTGTACGCGACCGGGTCAAGCGCTACCTCGATCTCGTGCAGCTGAACGGCTACGACGACCGTCGTCCGTCGCAGCTCTCCGGTGGTCAGCAGCAGCGGGTCGCACTCGCCCGCGCGCTCGTGAACGAGCCCGCGGTGTTGCTGCTCGACGAACCGCTCGGTGCCCTCGACCTCAAACTCCGCAAACAGATGCAGCTCGAGCTCATGCGCATCCAGCGCGAGGTCGGCGTCACGTTCGTCTACGTCACGCACGACCAGGAAGAGGCGCTCGTCATGAGTGACCGCCTGGCCGTCATGTCGCAGGGCAGGGTCGAGCAGGTCGGGTTCCCGGAGGACATCTACGAACGACCCGCCACCCGCTTCGTCGCCGGGTTCATCGGCACGTCGAACATCATCGAGGCGGCGGTGACCGGCCGCGTCGGAGAGTTCCTCCAGGTCGAGGCCGCACCCGGCGATCGGCTGCTCGTCCCCGCGCCGACCGACCGTTCGGTCAGCCCGGGCGACCGAGTGTCGTTCACCGTGCGGCCCGAGAAGTTGCGGGTCGTCGCCGAGAGCGACGTCGTGGCCGACCGGCTCTGCACTGTGTCGGGCACCGTCGTCGACGTCGTCTACCAAGGTGTGTCGACCCAGCTCGTCATTCGAACCGACGCGGGCACCACGCTCGTCGTGTTCCGCCAGAACAGCGAGCGCGTCAGCGACGCCGGGGTGCCCGGAACGCGCGCGCGCATCGTCTGGGATCCAGAGCTCAATGTGGTGCTCGCAAACGAAGCCGACCTCGAGAAGGAGCTGACAGCATGAGCGATCCGGACCGCGTCTCACTGGCGTTCATATGGGACACGGCGTCGCCCCACTTCAGCCGCCGTACATTCATGAAGACCATGGCGTTCGCGTCGGCGGCCGGGTTCGTCGCCGCGTGCGGAGGCAGCTCCAAGAGCGGGACACCCTCGGCGGCCGGCTCGACGACGCCGCCGACCTTCGACCCCAAGCCCGAAGCCAAGACGCTCAACTTCTACAACTGGACCGACTACATCGCCGACGACACCATCCCGAACTTCCAAAAGGAAACCGGGATCAAGGTCACCTACGACAACTAC
>JAUZEI010000024.1 GCA_030839105.1 Actinomycetota bacterium | reverse complement strand
GCTCGCCCCTTCCGGATGCGCGCGTGCCCCGCAACGCGAGCTGAACGTCCCTCAGTGACGCGAGCGATTGCCCCCGGGCGCCGGGCTGCGCCGAATCGAGAAGGACGACACCCTTCGGATTCACGATCACCACGTGCGCACCCATGTTGCGCGCGGACATATTGATCGACGCCGCGGGGATCGGCTTGTGGGCCTCGAGCGGGTCGTCGATCATCGTCGCGATCGTGTTCGCACCCCGCTCCGCGTCGAAAAGGAGCCGATCGTGCTCACGGTGAGCGAAGGTGAGGCCGAGTGGAGTCGCCAGAAGCGCCAGCGCGAGCGCCGTCAGCGTCACATACGCGATGATCAGCCGCCGGGTCATTCGTGATCATCCAACCGGTAACCGACGCCTCGGATCGTCGCGATGAACGCCGCGTCCCCGAGCTTCTTGCGCAGCGACGCGATGTGTACGTCGAGAGTCTTGGTGGAACCCCACCAGTGTTCGTCCCACACTTCTTCGAGGATCCGCTCGCGTCGCACCACGGCGCCCGGAGTCTCGGCGAGCCGCGCCAGCAGATCGAACTCCTTGCGGCTCAGCGCGATCTCCCGGCCCTCGACGTCGACGCGCCGGGAGCGATGGTCGATCCGGAGCCGGGTGAATTCCTGCACCTTGCGGTCGGACTCCGTTGCGCCCACGAGCGCGGCGTTCGACCGGCGGAGGACGGCTCCGATGCGCGCGACCAGCTCACGGAAGCCGAACGGCTTGACGACGTAGTCGTCGGCGCCCATCTCGAGGAGCCGAACCCGGTCGCGTTCGTCGCCCCGCGCGGTCAGGACGATGATCGGCGTGTCCGACCGAGCGAGCAGGAGACGACATACATCCGCGCCGTCGACGTCCGGGAGCCCGAGATCGAGGAGCACGAGATCGGCGCCGGGCGCACCCGCGAGGCCCTCGGTACCGCTACGCGCGACCGTGACCGAAAAGTGCGCCCGGGTCAGGCCTTCGGCGAGCGGTGTGGCGATCGAGTCGTCGTCTTCGATCAGAAGAATCGCGATGGGAGCTTCGGGAACGACAGCCATGAGTCGGTGGGCCAACTCGCTCTCTGTAGTCGAGCGACCGTCAGGAGGCTACGGCACTGGCGGGACGACCGTTCGGGGGAGCGCCCCGCTCGTGTTGCCACTGGTGCGCCCAATGCAACGACAGCACTGCGAGCACCAGCCCGGTAACGACCGCGAGCATGAGCACCGCCAAGCGCGCCGGTGCGCCGGGTGCCTCGCGACGACGCGCGCGACGCCAGTCGGCGAACGCGAGGGCCGGCGTCTCCCGCACGTGACCGAGCACATGCAGTGTCATCGCGGCGAACCACACGACGAAGCTCGCCTTGTGAGCGAACCGGAGCCAGGGGATGTCCCGCGCGATCAGAGCGCCGATACCGGTGGCGAGAACTCCGATCGTCGTGACCGTCACCACGGGGCCGAGCAGCCGCAGGAATGCCGGCGGCGCGCCCTTGGTCACGTATTCGCGTTGGCCGAGGTAGTAGCGCGCGAATCGGTAGCTGGTGCTCGCGATCTTTGCGACCACGAACGCCACCAACAGCATGCCGAGGAACGCGTGCAGCCACATCAGGCTCTGCACACGCAGGATCGTGAGGCCTTCGAAGAACAGGAGCACGAAGATCACCGCGCCCAAGGTGCCGGTGAGACGCGCGTTGCCCGTGACGTTCGCCGGGGCGATCGAGTCCCGGTCGGAGCGAGTGTCCACGCTCCATCATGCGACGCGGCGAGGCGCGTGAGCAGGTCGGGGCGCCAGAACTTTACCTAGGCATTACCTCGGGCAATATCCGGGGACGCGACCCCCACTGGACCGCGCGCAAGCCGCGCGACTGAGGCGGTTACTTCGCGGCGCCGTTCCTGGCGACGGTGCGGGCGAGGATTCCCAGCGTGGCGCGCAGTGCCGACTCCGGGATGATCGGGAAGATCGCGGCCTCTTTCCACACCGGGTCGATGTCGGACCAGTCGTAATACGACGTGACCAGTGTGCCGCCGTCGACAGGAGTGAGCCGGTAGCCGTAGACGTGCCCGATCGGGGGCCGGATCTCGCCGAGGATCGTCCACGCGATCTCACGGTCGGGTTCGAAGGTCGTGATGTTCACGGTCACGTCGTAGAGCCCCATCGGGTAATCGTTCAACGCTTCGCGGTCCATGTGCACCACGAAGCTGTCGCCGACGGCCTCCACCGGCTCGCCGGTCGCGTCCATCAGCATTCCCGAGCTGTCGATCTCCACGTGGCCGTGCGGATCGGCGAGCACGCGGAAGATGGACGCGGCATCGGCCGGGATCAGGCGCTCGACCTGCATGCGTTCGGATGTCTCGGGCGTACCGGTCGTGTCGCTGGTCTCGTTGGTCATCTGCGCATCCTGCCACCCGGAGGTCGGATGATGTGCCCGCGAGGTGACGCGCCGGTGTGGATCGCGCGTTCACGAATCGCGGCTATGGCCCGGGCGTGGGAAACGTCACCTCGTACGGGCGCTCGGTTCTATGGTTGCCGCCCGACAATGCGCCGCACTCCGGAGCCCCCATTTTCGCGCGCGCGCCGGCTCCAGTGGGAATGAAAGGTTGCAATGACCGATCAGTCTTCATCGAGCTGGGAATCCCCGGGCCCGGCGCGCGTCTCGGCTCCCGCGGCGGGCGGCGGCGGAAGTTGGGGCGCCGCGGCGGGACCGCCCGACCCGCTCCGCTGGATCGCGTTGGTGATCCTGTCGAGCACGCTCTTCATCATCGTGTTGGACAACACGATCCTGAACGTCGCGGTGCCGACCATCATCCGTGAGTTCCACACGCAGGTGTCTTCGCTGCAGTGGGTGATCTCCGGATACTCCCTCGTGTTCGCATCGTTGCTGATCAGCTTCGGTCGGCTGGGCGACATCGTTGGGCGCCGCAGGATGTTCTTCATCGGTGCTTCGCTGTTCGCGGTCGGGTCGTTGATCGCGTCGCTGTCGCACTCCGTCGTGCAGTTGTTCATCGGCGAGTCGCTGATCGAAGGGGTCGGCGCGGCAATGATGCTGCCGGCCACGTTGTCGATCCTCTCCGCGACGTTCCGCGGCCGTGAGCGCGGCGTCGCCTTCGCGGTCTGGGGATCGGTCGCGGGTGGAGCGGGCGCACTCGGCCCGTGGGTCGGTGGCATTCTCACCACCGACTATTCCTGGCGGTGGGCGTTCCGCGTGAATGTCGTGATCGCGCCGCTCGCGGTGCTCGCGGGTTTCTTCTACGTGCACGAGTCGAAGGACGAGAACGCCAAGGGACTCGATCCCGCGGGAGTGGTCACGGTCACCTTGGGCCTGCTCGCGCTCGTGTTCGGCATCATCGAAGCCGCTCGTTACGGATGGTGGACACCGATCGGCGATCAGTCGATCGGCGGCTGGGAGTGGCCGTTGCACTCGCTGTCGATCGTCCCGGTGTCTCTGGCTCTCGCGGTGGTGATCCTCACGTGCTTCGTGCGGCTGGAGTTCGCCCGGGTGCGCGCCGGGAAACCGGTGGTGTTCGACTTCACCGACCTCGTACACCGCGGTTTTCGGTACGGGTTGATCAACACGACCGTCCTCGCGATGGGCGAGTTCGGCGCCTTCTTCGTTCTGCCGATCTTCTTGCAGTCGGGCCTCCACCTTTCCGCGATACGCAGCGGAACGTGGCTGCTGCCCGCGGGCGTGATGGCGTTCGTGGGCGGTGGCATCGGTGGGCAGATCAGCCGGCGGTTCGGGCCCAAATACGTGATCACCGTCGGTCTCGCGCTGGAGGCGCTCGGCATCTGGCTCTACGTCGCGGCGTTCTCGACCTTGACGACCTTCTGGTCGCTGCTGCCGGCCTTGATGCTGCACGGCATCGGCATCGGGTTCGCCACCAGTCAGCTCACGAATGTCGTGTTGAGCGACATCCCGCCCCAGAAAGCCGGCTCCGCGAGTGGCGCGGCGGGCATGGTGCGCCAGGTCGGCACCGCGCTCGGGATCGCGCTCATCGGCGCGATCTTCGTGTCCCAGGCGACCAGTCACGTGCGTCACGACCTCGCGCAGGCGAGCGACATCCCGCCTGCGGTGCGAGCACAGGTCGTGAAAGGGGTCGGCGCCGGGATCGGCGGCGGCGCGCCGACCGTAGCTTCGGGTACCCCCGTCGGTCGGCGCGTCACGACGATCGTCTCGAACAGTGTCGCCGACGCCGCCCGACCCGCGGTCGCGTTCGCGGGCGCAGTCGTGACCGTCGGGGCGTTGATCTCGCTGCTCGTGCCGAACATCCCGGCCGAGCACGAGATGGCCGCCGCGCCGGCCGCGTGGAACCCGGAACCACCCGAACCCGACGAGGAAACCGAAGTGGAGCCGACTCCGGCCTGACTCGCGTCGGAGGCTTCGAGGTCAGCCGGCCGGCTTGCTCATGCGTTCGAGCGCCGCCTTCATCTGTTGGTGCACGAGGTCGACGGCCTGCAGCGGCCGGACCATCACTCGGAACTCGACGATCCGTCCGTCGTGGTTGCAACGGATGATGTCGACGCCGTTGACGTACTTGCCGGCGACGGTCGTCTCGAACTCCAGCACCGCGGTGTCACCCGCCAGCACAGTCTTCGTGTAGCGGAAGGCGCCCGGCGACGGTTCGCCATCGGTCGCGGCGTCCGCCTCGTGGTCGCCGGGGAGCGTCTGCCCGGCGGCCTCGAGGTACATCTTGGTGATCGCCTTTCCGCGCTGCGGCGTGTAGACGATCGGGGAGTAGAAGACGACGTCGTCGTCGAGCAGCTCGTCGAGACCACCCGGCAGCCGCCCACGGAGATGGGCATGCCAATTGGCGATCACGGCCTCGATGGGGCCTTGCTTCGTTTCCCCGGTCATGGGTGCCACTCAGCCGGAAACCGTGCGGAGGGCCTGAGCGATGGGTTCGAGAACGTCCGGGGTGTGCGGGACGGGGAGATACACGACTCCGATGTCGGCGCCCGCCGCCGCGAACTCCGCCGCGGTGTCGGCGATCGACGACGCTCCCGCCGCCGGGTCGAAGCGCAGGTTGACCGAGCGTTCGATCGTCGATGGATCGCGACCCACCTCGGCGCATCGCTTCTCGAGCGTGTCCCTGATCGCGGGCCAGTGCTCGATGCCCGCGGTCGAGTTCCACTGCTGCGCGAATCGCGCAACGGTTCGCAAGGTACGCGTGGGGCCGTTCCCGCCGATCACGATCGGCGGATGCGGTCGCTGCACCGGCTTCGGCTCGCAGCGCGCGTTCGTGAGGTGCACGTACTGACCGTCGAGGTTGGTGTGCTCCTGCGACAACAGCAGCACGATCGCTTCCACTCCTTCGTCGAAGCGGTCGAAGCGCTCCTTCAGCGGCGGAAGCGTGATGCCGTACGCATCGCACTCCTGTTGGTTCCAACCTGCGCCGAGCCCGATGTCGAGGCGACCGCCCGACACGATGTCGACGGTGGCGGCCATGTTCGCGAGCACCGCCGGATGGCGATAGATCATGCCCGTCACCTGGCAGCCGATCCGGATACGCCGCGTGGCCTGCGCCATCGCGGCGAGCATCGTCCACGCTTCGAGGCACGGGCCGTCGGAGTCGGAGAAGATCGGATAGAAGTGGTCGAAGTTCCACGCCGACTCGAACAGCTCAATGTCGTCGGCGACGCGCCATACGTCGAGCATCGCCGGCCAGGTCGTGTGTTGCGGAGCGGTCTTGATCCCAAAGCGCATGTACCGCACGCTATTTCACACGCGAGTCCTCGACTACCCGTCACTCAGCCGTCGACTGGTTCGCCGATCTCTTTGAGTGCGGTGGCGAGCGCCGCTCGTAGCCGGCGGGCGGTCGCGGGACTCAGGTGTCCGACGAGTCCGGTGCCTTGTCCGCCGAGCTCTTCGACGGTCAGCTCGATGCGTGGGTCCTCGCACTCTTCGCAGTCGTCGAGGACCGCGACGATCCACGTGATCTTCACCCGTTCCGGGTCGTCGGCCGGATGGTCGTCAGTGCCGTAGTCGGCGAGCTTCTTCATGCCGAGAGTCAATCACCGTTCCGCGACCGCTCATGACCCCCCTGCCGCGCGACCTGCGGCCGCACCTCAGCTGATTCCGAGCACCTTGCCCGCGGTCTCGCCGAGCAGCTCGACTCGTTCCGGTATCCATCCATTCCCGGGGAGCGAACACGTGACGCCGTCGATGCCGTTCGCCATCACCGCTTCGAGCTGCTCGCCGACCTCGTCCGGACCGCCCCAGATCACCAGCGCCAGGATCTGGTCGAGCATCTGCTTGTCCATCGTCTCGACATCGAAACCGCGCGCGGCCAGAAAGCGCGTCATGTCGGAGTACGCCTCGTCGTGACTCTCCGCGATGCAGACATTGAGGTGTTGACTCACCTTGATCTCCGCTCGATTGCGACCGAGGCGCTGGCAGTGCGCGGCGAGCGCGTCGAGCTTGCGGGGGATCTCGCTCGACGGCGAAGTGAGGTTCGACTCGTCGGCGTATTGCGCTACGAGGCGCAACGTCTTCTTCTCACCCGCGCCGCCGATCATGATCGGAACGCGCCCGACGGGAGGAGGTTGATTGATCGCATTCTTCACGTGGTAGTGCTTGCCATCGAGACTCGGGCGTTCGTCGCGCAGCATGCCGATGACGATCTGCAGAGACTCTTCGAGTTTCTCGAACCGATCGGTGAAGGTCCCGAACTCGCAGCCGAGAGACTCGTGCTCGAACTCGAACCAGCCCGCGCCGATGCCGAGTTGGGCCCGACCGCCGGACGCGACGTCGAGCGCGGTGATGATCTTCGCGAGCAACGTCGGGTTGCGGTAGGTGTTGCCGGTCACCAATGCACCGAGGCGCACGTTCTCGGTCTCGCGCGCCAAGGCGCCCAGTGTCGTGTAGCACTCGAGCATGTAGGCGGACGGATCGCCCAACATCGGCAGTTGGTAGAAGTGATCCATCAACAGCACCGTGTCGAACCCCGAACGGTCGGCGGCCGCCGCTTGTTTGGCCACCACGTCGAACAGCTCGGCCGGCCCAACGTCCGGGTAGGTGAAGTTGGGGATCTGATAGCCGAGACGGGTCATTGCACTCCTGGTCTTCGATTTGCAGCCGTTGAGTGCGGCAAACGTACGCGATTCCTGCGGTGTCGGCCACGGGACCCTCGCGCTCACAAATGCACCGACATTGTGCGAGCCGCTCACCGGAGAGGCAATCGACCCGGCGCGTCGTGACGACGCATGGGCACTCCACCGAGAAATGCGTCAGTGCTCGACGGGGAGCCCGGCCGCCTTCCACGCCTGGAATCCGCCGACGAGATCGGTGGCATCGTGCACGCCCAATTGCCGCAGTGAAGCGGCCGCCAGACTCGACGCGTAGCCCTCGTCGCACAGCACGATCACGTGCTGGTCGTGCGACACCATCTCCGGGACGCGATCGGCGCTCGTCGGGTCGAGTCGCCACTCCAACACATTGCGCCCGATCACCAGCGCGCCGGGAATCGTTCCGTCGCGATCGCGTAGCTCCGACGGCCGGATGTCGACGAGGAGCGCGCCCGCGGCAACGGCCCGTTGCGCTTGCTCCGGTCCCAGGCGGCGCAGCGAGGCGCGGGTCCGGTCGAGCAGCTCGTCGATCGAGAGCGGACCGTCCATCGGCTCCCAACGTAGTGGCCGGCCGGCGGTGTTCAGCCTTCGACGACGAGCTCGGCGAGAGACGCCCGGTGCAGTGCATCGACGGCG
>JAUZEI010000014.1 GCA_030839105.1 Actinomycetota bacterium | reverse complement strand
GAAGTAGTTGGTGAGCTGCTCGGCGCCGGAGCCCGCGCGATGCGCGGCGCGATCGATGCGCGCCAAGGCCGCGTCGACCAGGATCGGTTGCAGCGGCATTCCCAACGGTGAAGGCGTCTCCGGGTTGTCCCATTCGTCTGTCCACGCGGTCCGCAGTTGGCGCGCGGGTTTGCCGGTGCGCGATCGCGAGCGCACGGTGTCCGACGACGTGGCCTCGAGGAACTTGCGCTTCACCGTCGGGTGCGTCTCGGCCTCTTCCGTCGTGAGCCACACCGATCCGCACCACACGCCCTGCGCGCCGAGCGCCATCGCGGCGGCCATCTGACGACCGCGCCCGATGCCGCCCGCACCAAGCACCGGCACCGGCGCGACGGCGTCGACGATCTCGGGGATGAGCACCATCGAACCGACTTCGCCGGTGTGACCGCCGGCTTCGGCCCCCTGGGCGATGATCACGTCGACGCCGGCGTTGACGTGCCGCTCGGCGTGCTGAGCCTTGCCCGCCAGTGCGCCGATCAGACGGCCTTCGTCTTTTGCACGTTCGATCATGTGCGCCGGTGGCGGCCCGAGCGCGTTGACCACGAGCGCCGGTCGATGTGCCAGCGCGACCTCGAGCAGCGGGTCGGCCTGATTGGCCGAGAACGGAACGGCCGCGTCGCCGCGCGCGAGTCCCCGCAGCACCGCCCCGCGGCCGTCGTCGTCGGTGAGCGGCGGCACGTCGTAACGACGCAGGATGTCGTCGACGAACGCGATGTGCTCGGCCGGTATGAGTTGGCGGATGTCGTCGAGCGTGTAGCCGCCTTCATCGGAACCGGCGTACTTGGCCGGGACGATGAGATCGATACCGAACGGCCGCTCCCCGACCTCGCTCTCGATCCATCCAAGATCGATCTCGAGCTGCTCGGGCGAATGCGCGACTGCGCCCAGCACACCCATCCCGCCGGCCCTGCTCACCGCGGCGACGACGTCACGACAGTGCGAGAAGGCGAGGATCGGAACGTCGATGCCGAACATCTCGGTGATCGCGGTCTTCATCGCATGCTCACCGGCAGGCGGTCGACGGAGTGATCCGCACCGAGACCGTCGTGGCCGTCGGCTCATTACGCAACGTCACGATGTGCGCGCACGGTTGCGACGTCACGACCGCTCCCGACACCCTGACCGTGTATCCCCTCGGATAGCTCCGAGGCGGAACGTTCACTGCGGTGCCGAGGCCGTGTGGCGCGCGGTGGCCGTCCGGTCGCCGGGTCGAGTAGCTGAACTCGAGCGTTGCGGTCGCGGCGTCGTAGCTGAGCCCGGTCGGCGTTCCGTTGACGAGCGTCGGGTACGGGCGCGTCAGCGCGTTCAGGACCGTGACATTCAGGTTGGGGGTCACGAGCGGCTTGTTGCTGTCGGTAACGACGACTCCGTTGTAGGACCAGAACAGCCACGGCACGAGGCGAGCATCGAATTGGTCTGCGGTCCGGGTGATGGTCGCAGGATCGGTCGTCGCGCCCCACTCGGTGACGAGCAGCGCGACGGCGTCGCGCGTCGCCGCCGCCACGCTGCGGTCCATCACCGACGCGTCTCCTTGCGCGGTGCCCGCGTACACGTGGGTGGACAACACGTTTCGTGAACCCGTCCCGGGAAGCGGTGTGTCTGCGCTACCGAAGTTGAACAGCACGAAGGGCTCGACGAAGACGGGGTGACGGTGGTCAACCGCGCGCACAGCCGCCGTCATGCGCGCATAGAACGGCTCGAGCAGCTGTTTCTCGAGCGTGGGACATCCGTTGATGCACGACGACCAGTTCGTGCCCGGCCAGGGCTCGTTCATGGCTTCGTAGCCGAGCACGTTGGCAGTTGCCGCGAACGTCTTCGCGACCGCGGCCATCCCTCGGGCGTAATAGGTCTGGAGGGGGACGCCATTGGGTCCCGGCCGGTTGGCCCAGAAGTTGTCGAACGCGCGCTGCAACGCGTGGTTGGTGATGTAGTAGGTCGGAAACGGGTCCGGCGGATTCGGGAGACCGTCCGTGTACGTCGCCCAGCCCGGCATGCCGTTTCCGTGGGTCACCGGACCCCAGCCGTCCTGGTGGAAGTCGAGCAGCACGTAGATGTTGTGACTGCCGAGGATGCGTATCGTTTTCGCGATGGACGCCAGGTAGGCGCGATCGACGTGACCGGGCGTCGGCATCAAGAACTCGAACGGAACGCCGAGCCGCAACGTGTTGAACCCATTGGCTGCGAGCAGCGCGGCGTCATCGTCGTTGAAGCCGTCGGCGGCAGGCGTGAACGGCGCCCACTTCTCGACGAAGTTCATGCCGCGCGGCATCACGACCCGACCCGTTGCATCCGTGAACCAGCGGCCGTCGTGCCCCAACGCGCCCATCGGCCGCTTGGGCGACCCGCCCGGCGCGGAAGTCGTCGGCGCCGCCGACAGCCGGCGGACGTTCAGGAACGCGCAGCTCGCAGTCGCGACAACCACAGCGACGAACACACCGACGGCACGCGACCGGAACGACGCCACGAGCAAGTCTCCCACCGCTGCCGGCTCGAGCGCCAAGTCGCTCGCCAACGAAGCGACGGAACGTGGACCGGTCGGCGGACCACATGCGACGGGCCGTCGACGATCGAAGTCGGGACCGACGGCCTTCCCGCCGACACGGTCAGGGGATGGTCGTCGTGTCGAAGACCGCGTTCGTGTCGGCGCGGACAGCGTCGACTTTCAGCGACGTCGGCGAGACGGTGACCCTGACGTACTCGTAGTAGCTCGACTCGCGGAACGCGGAGTACGCGGGTGCGGGGATGGTGAAGGAATTGAACCCGTTGCCACCGGCGCCGGTCACGACGTAGGTGATACCGCCGGCCGCCGCCGCGCCATCGGTCATCGGCCGAGTGCGTTCGTAGTTGTGGCTGTTGCCCGACAGGACCAGGGACACATGCTGCTTCTGGAAGAGCGGCACGAGGTTCGATCGGGCGGACTGTGAGCTCGAAGTTGCCGACGACGAGCTGTAAGGCGGTCGCTGCATCATCACGATGCGCCACTTGTCACTTTGATGGGCGGCGAGATCCGACTGCGCGAACGCATACTGCTCGCTGCCCACCGTAAACGGTTGCTCGGTATCGAGGACCAGGATGTGCGCGTTGCCCCACGTGTAGCTGTACCAACTGTGGTTCGAGCCCGGCATCGGGAAGTTCTCCCAGAACACTCCGTCGCCGTAGTACTCCTGATTGCCGTTCGCAGGAAAGAATGCCTGCTGCGCGATCGCAGCCGCGAAGGGCTTGTAGAAGCGGGCGTCGAAGTCGGAGTACGTGGTGGTGAAGTTCGGATCGGGGTTGCCGCTGGACGGGTAGATGTTGTCGCCGACCGTCTGGATGAATGCTGTTCCGGCACCGGCGATGTTCGTCGCGTTCTGCGTCAGGCCGGGACTGTTGGAGCCAAAGTCGCCGATCACCGCGAAGCGGTAGGTCGTTCCCGTCCGGGGCGCGGTCACGAACGTGGCGGGAACGCTCGCGAGCGCCGCCCCGTTCCCGACCTGATACTGGTATCTGGTGCCCGTCGTGAGCCCGGACACCGTCACGCTGTGATGCTGCCGCGCGCCGGCCGGGTC
>JAUZEI010000634.1 GCA_030839105.1 Actinomycetota bacterium | reverse complement strand
TCTCCGCGGAATCGAAGCTGTGCGCATCGGGAACGCGCGACGCGTACAAGAAGTACACGAACGGCCGGGTGAAAGTTGTGTTCTTCGACAATGCGCTGCCGTTTGCGGCCGAGCTGACGGCCGACGTCGCCAACATGAAGGACGCCGGCGTGCAGTACATCAACACGTGCATGGATACCAACGAGGTCATCAAGCTGCAGAAGGAGATGAAGAAGCAGGGCCTGAAGGCAGTCCAGAATCTCCCCAACGCGTACGACCACAACTTCGCGCGCGACAACGCCGCACTGTTCGAGGGCACGTTCGTGGAGTCGCTCTACACGCCGTGGGAGACCCAGCCGCAGTCGCCGGAGACCAAGGCGTACCTCGAGGGCATCAAGGCGATTACCAACGACCCTGTCGAGCTGACCCAGTTCGGTTGGATCGACGCCGTGCAGTTCGTCGACGGCCTGAGAGGCGCAGGGCCGGAGTTCACGCAAAAGAAGGTGATCGACTACCTCAACGCCCAACGGGCGTACTCGCCCGCCGGGTTGGTGCCGCCGATCGACTGGTCGACGGGTCACATCGACCCGATGAAGCACTCCGAGGTGCGGCTGAAGGAACAGTGCATGCCGATCATGCAGATCAAGGGCGGCAAGTTCGTGCTGTACGAGACGCCACCCGACAAGCCGTACACGTGCCTGGACACGGCCAAGGGCGCCGACCAGACGCCGGTCTACAAGTCGTTCGCACCGGGCGGCGTCGGGTGACGCCGTCGCGACGACTCATCGCGACAACACCGCGTCACGACCGGCGCCGATGACCGAGCCGTCAGCGTCTCCACGGCGAGAAGTGCTCGTCGTCACGGGCGCGGGCGGGATGGGTGAGGCGGTCGCGCGCCGTCTCGGAGGCGGTCGCGCCGTCGTGATCGCCGATCTCGACGACGAGCAGCTCCGACGGATTTCGGGCATGCTGCAGGGCGACGGCTACGACGTGCACACGTTGCGGGTCGACGTGTCGTCCGCGCATGACGTCACGAGGCTCGCGGCAACCGCCGCCGAGCTGGGCACGATCCGCTGCGTCGTGCACACCGCGGGCGTGTCACCCGTGCAGGCAACGTCGCGGCAGATCGTGGACGTCGACGTGATCGGCACGGCGCGCGTCCTGGATTCGTTCGAGCCGCACGTCGCGCCCGGCACCGTTGCCGTCTGCATCGCCAGCATGGCCGGGACCATGACGACGCTCGCACCGGATGTACTGCGTCTGCTGGCGACGACACCGACCGACGAGCTGCACGCGCTGGACGTGTTGGATGCCACGACGATCGATCCGGGGACTGCTTACGGCATCGCCAAGCGAGCGAACCACGTGCGCGTCCAGGCCGCGTCGATTCCCTGGGGTCGACGAGGCGGACGCGTGGTGTCGATCAGCCCCGGTGTCATCTCGACTCCGATGGGCCAGGCCGAGCTCGCGGGTCCCTTCGGCGACTCGATGCGAAGCATGATCGAGATGTCGGCCAGCCGGCGGGTCGGCACCCCGGACGACATCGCCGCCGCCGTGGAATTTCTCGCCAGTCCCGGGGCGTCGTTCATCACCGGCACGGACCTGCTGGTCGACGGCGGCGTCATCGCGGCCCTGGCCGCGAACGCGGTCGCCGGGAGGACGTAAACACCTCCGTCAGCGGGCTGCGTCTCCGCGGCGAGCCAGTGCGTCGATCGTCACCGCGGTGAGCAGGACGAGAGCTGTCACTACGAACTTGGCCGCCGCGCTGTAGTTCTGCAGACCCATGCCGTTGTCGATGGCGGCGATCACGATTCCGCCGAGCACCGCGTGCATCGCCTTACCCCGACCACCGAAGAGGCTCGTGCCGCCGATGACGGCGGCGGCCACCGCGTAGAGAACGAGCGTGCCGCCGTCGAGAGCGGTAGAGACCGACCGCAGACGCGACGCGTAGATGATGCCGGCGATCCCGGCCGTGAACGACGCCAGCATGAAGCACAACGTACGGATTCGGGCCAGGTTGATCCCGGCTCGGCGCGCCGCTTCGGCATTGCCGCCGATCGCGTAGACATAGCGCCCGAACTTGGTGCGACCGAGCAGGAACGTCCATGCCGCCAGCACGGCGAGCACGATGAGGACGACCCAAGGCACGCCCTTGATGGGTACCAACCGGCCCCGGTTGGTGTTGCAGATCAGCACGATCACGACGCCGGCCACCGCGATCGCCGCGACTTTGATCGCGGTGAGGCTCGCCGGTGGCGCGATGAGGCCCGTGCTCCTCCGGCGCGACTCCTGGACCCACATGCGCGCGCCCACCACGGCGACGATGGCGATCATCACGATCCAACTGGCCGCCGGCGTCAGGTTCCCGCTCGCGAAGTCGTTGATGATCTTGTCGTTGATGGGCAGCGAGCCACCCTTGCCGAGGATGAGGAGCATCACGCCCTGGAATCCGAGGAGGCCCGCAAGGGTCACGACTAACGACGGGAGCCCGATACGCGTGATGATCGTTCCCTGCACCGCGCCGATCACGGCGCACACGAGCAGCCCGACGATGATCGCCACCCACCACGGCCAGCCCGTCGATTGCTTCACCAGCTCGGCGGTGATGACGCCGCCGATACCGCTCACGAAGCCGATCGACAGATCGATCTCGCCGAGGAGGAGCGCGAACACCTCGCCCATCGCGAGGAGCATGTAGACCGCGCCCTGGATCAGCAGGTTGACGAGGTTGCCGGCGGAGAGAAAGTTCGAGTTGAGCGATTGGAACAGGATCGAGATCAGCAAGAGTCCGCCCACGACGGGCAGGACGCCGCTGTCGCCGGAACGGATTCGCACGTACACGACATGCAGGTACTCGCGCAGCGTCTGCGCGTTCGCGACGACGGCGGCCGCGCGCTCCGCCTCGGCCTCGGCGGCGCGTCGAAGCTCGACATCGCCGGGGACGACGGGCTCGAATGGTTCGGGTTCGTCAACCTTCGTCATGGAGCGTCCTCGCGGTCTTGTCCGACAACGGATCGACGATACGACTCGACCGGCCCGTCGTCATCAGGTCGACGACGATCTGCGGATCCGTCTCGGCCGCCGGGCGTTGCGCAACCAGCTCACCGAGGCGCAGCACCGCGATCCGATCGGCGACCTGGAACACGTCGTTCATGTTGTGCGAGACGAGGATCACGGCCAGCCCGCGGTCGGCGAGGCTCCGGACGAGGTGGAGCACCATTTCGGTCTGGGCCACGCCGAGGGCCGCGGTCGGCTCGTCGAGGATGACGACGCGGCTGTTCCAGAGCACCGCCTTGGCGATGGCGACCGTCTGCCGCTG
>JAUZEI010000632.1 GCA_030839105.1 Actinomycetota bacterium | reverse complement strand
CGACGCCGATCACGGGCGTCCTCGAGATGCCCCTCGCAGCACCGGAGGATGTAGTCGTCGACACGACGCTGCTCGATCTCCTCCCGCACCCGGTGTTCGCGGTCGCGGTCGACGGCGACGACGTTTTCCGGTTCATCTACACGAACGACTCGTATCGCGCTCTCCTCGCGAGCGACTCGTCCACCGGCGACCTCCGCCATGTGGTTCCGGCCAACGCCCTCGTCGCTCACGTGCGCGCCTTTGCGGCCGCGGCGCGGGGGCTACGAACCGTTTCGTTCGAGGCCGAGTGGGGCTCCACACCGCCCCGGCGCGTCGCGGTCGACGTGACTCCGATCGTCGGCGCCGATGGAGTCTGCGAGCAGCTCGTGGGTGCCGCGTACGACGTGAGTGAGCATCGTCGGATCGAAGCGGAGCTCGCGCATCGCACTCGTCACGACCCGCTCACCGAGCTTCCGAACCGCGTCATGCTCATCGAGTGGTTGCACGCCGCGCTCGCCGCCGCAAGCGACGAAGGCCGCGTCGGTCTGGTGATTCTCGACATCGATCACTTCAAGGTCGTCAACGACAGCCTCGGACACGAAGCCGGTGACGAGTTGCTCGCGACCGCCGCGAGCAGACTGGGCCGTGTGTTACGCGCCGGCGATCAACTTGCGCGCCTCGGCGGTGACGAGCTCGCCGTCGTCTGCCACAACGTGGCAAGTGTCGATGACGTTCTGACCTTGGCCCGCCGCCTGCGCGCGGTCTTCGATCAACCCTTCTCCTTGGGGGACGACGAGGTGTATCTCGGCGCGAGCGTCGGCGTCATCGTCTCCGACGGCGCGGACGAGACACCGACTCGTCTGCTGCGCGATGGCGATGTCGCGGTGTTTGCGGCCAAGGAGCTCGGTCGCGGACGCGTCGAGCTGTTCGACGATGCCATGCGCGCGCGGGCAGTCCGCCGGCTCGAGATCGAGAGCGGCTTACGACGCGGGCTCGTGCGCGGCGAATTTCGCGTGCACTATCAGCCGGTCGTCGCGTTCGGCCGGTCGGAGATGATCGGCATCGAGGCACTCGTGCGCTGGGAGCATCCGGAGTTCGGACTGCTCGAGCCCGCGGCCTTCCTCGAGATCGCAGAGGAGACCGGGCTGATCGTGCCGATCGGAGCCTGGGTCCTGCACGAGGCCTGCTCGCAAACGGCGCGCTGGTGCGCGGAGCTCCCACACAAGTCACCCCTTTCGATCGCGGTGAACCTCTCGGCCCGCCAACTCAACGATCCGGAGTTGGTGTCGATCGTCGACTCGGTGCTCGCGGCGACGCGCCTCGATCCTTCGCTCCTGACGCTCGAGATCAACGAGACGGTCCTGGTCGAGAATCGTGACGTCGCCGTCGACGTCCTCGGGCAGCTCGCGGCGCGCGGCGTGCGCATCGGTGTCGATGACTTCGGTACCGGGCAGTCGTCGCTGGCGCATCTGAGCGTCCTGCCGGTCGACACGTTGAAGATCGATCGCTCTCTGATCGCCGGCCTGGGTCGCCACCAACAGGATCTCGCGATCGTCTCCGCGATCGTCGGCCTTGGGCACGCGCTCGATCTCACGGTGACGGCCGAGGGTGTCGAGGACGATCTGCAGTTGCACACCCTGCGCACGCTCGGGTGCGATCTCGGTCAGGGCTACTACTTCGCCCGGCCGCAACCGGGTCAGATCGTGCGGGCGCTCGTGCACCACCGGTTCCGGTGGAGCGAGCGCATCAGCGCCTGACCGTCATTCCTCGGCGACTCGATTTTCTGCGCTCGACGACCCGTCCGGCCGGGGCGTCTGCCAGGCCCGCAGGATGCTCCAGGCGAAAATGCCCGTGCTGTGCCCGTCACT
Source organism: Actinomycetota bacterium (assembly GCA_030839105.1). GTDB lineage: Bacteria > Actinomycetota > Acidimicrobiia > IMCC26256 > PALSA-610 > PALSA-610. The sequence continues at coordinate 2,177 of JAUZEI010000632.1, read as the reverse complement.
CCAGGTGATCGACATGCCCCAACCGCCGACCAGGTCGGCGCCGACGGCGGTCAATTTCAGCAATGATCGGGGTCTCGGCCCCACCACCTGACCCTGCTCGCGCAGGCCCCGGCATTCCGCGCACGGGCAGTTGCGCCGCAACTCCTCCAGGCCGAAGTGCGACACGGTGCCGTCGGGCCAGTGCAGGGTGAGTCCCTCGGCGCGGTCGAGCTCGACATCGGTCGGAGCCTCGGAGTCGGGAAGGTCGAAAGGCACCGCGCGAGTGTGGCCCACGCTCGCGCCTGGGGTTGAATGGGGCCAGTCGATTGGGGACTGGTATGGGCCGTACGCCGCTGCTCTCCGAGGCCGAGGTCGGGTCCGCGCTCGCCGCGCTCCCGGGCTGGACCCGGAAGGACGCCGAGATCGAAAAGACGTTCGAGTGCGCGTCGTTCGCCGACGCGATCGCGTTCGTCGTGCGGATCGGGTTCCTCGCCGAGACCGCCGACCATCATCCCGATCTCGACGTGCGCTGGCGCAAGCTGCGCGTCGCCTTGACCACGCACGACTCGGGCGGTCTCACCGCGGACGACGTCGGGCTCGCGCAACAGATCGAGGCGGTGGCGTAGGCGTGCCGTTGGTGATCGCGATGATCGTCGTCGCAGTGCTGCTCGTGTTCATGTGGATCGCGGTCGGTCGCGAGCCCGGTCCCGGACCGTCGGACGTGGCGATCGCCTTCGAGCGGGCGTGGGCCGATCTCGATTTCAACCTGCTCTACGACCTCTCCGGCGCGGAGCTGCGCGACGGCCTGCGCCGCGACCAATTCGTCGCGACCAAGCGCGCTGCGTACGCGAACGCAAATGCGGGAGCCCGCCGCCGCATCGGCGCGCGTATCAATGTCGAGACGTCCGTCACCGGCCACCAGACCGCGTTGGTGGTCACGAGGGTGACGGCCGACGGTGGCGCGGTCCTCAACAACGTCATGCTGGAGCGCACGGCGAACGGCTGGGTCGTCGTCAACTACGCGCTCCGCGCCGACACGGAGCCCGCTCCGCCGCCTACGCCGTGACGTGTGCGGGCATCTTGCTGACCGGCGGCGCGAGTCGGCGGATGGCCGCCGACAAGGCCTCGATCGTCTGGCGGGGTGAGACGCTCGCGGCCCGCGCCGCGCGTGTGTTGGCGAGCGTGTGCGACCCGGTCGTCGAGGTCGGCTCCGGCGTCAGCGGGCTGCGGTGCGTGCGTGAGGACCCGCCGGGTTCCGGTCCGCTGGCGGCCTTGCTGGCCGGGGTCGGTGCACTCGATGGGAAGGGAGGTCCGGTCGTGCTGCTCGCGTGCGACCTTCCGTTCGTCGAAGCGCCCGTGCTGCAACTGCTGGCCGAGTGGCCGGGCGCGCCGACCGTGATCCCCACGGTCGATACGCGTCTGCAGTACGTATGCGCGCGCTACGGCCCCGACGCATTGGAACGCGCAGGTGCCGCGCTGCTCGCCGGGGAGCACGCGTTGCGGATTCTGGGCCACGGCGACCACGACGCGCTCGGGGCCGAATGGTGGAGCGTTGTCGGACCGCCGGAGACGTTCTCCGACGTCGATACGCCCGAAGACGTGATCCGGCTCGGTCTCTCCTAGCATCGCGGCGTGTTGATCCGGGCCCGGTCAGGGAACCACTAGCGCGTGCGCTTGTCCGACGCGCCGGTCCGCCGCCCGGTGAGTGACGTACAGGTGATCGCGTTCGACGCGGACGGCCCGCACCGTCGGCCCGATCGGCTCGTCACGGAAGAACCCATGGAGATACGGGTCGCGGGGCCGCGCCAGGAGCCGGTGCCGTTCGCGGTGGCGATGCGTACGCCCGGGAACGACTTCGAGCTCGCGGCCGGGCTCTGTCTCACCGAAGGATTGATCACCGGGCCCGACGATCTCGACGGCATCGCGTACTGCCTCGGGCCCGAGCGCGAGCAGATGTTCAACGTCGTCACGGTCCGCCTGCGCACACTCGTTCCCGAGAGTCTGCGTGACCGGCGCTATCTGTCGAACTCGTCGTGCGGCATCTGCGGCAAGGCCGCGCTGGAGGAGATCGAGGTGCGGTGCGCGCCGGTCGGAGAAGGTCCGACGGTGGGCGCGAGAGTGCTCGGTCTGCTGCCCGACCAGCTCGCGCGTCAGCAGCGCGTGTTCGACCAGACGGGCGGACTCCACGCCGCGGCGTG
>JAUZEI010000553.1 GCA_030839105.1 Actinomycetota bacterium | reverse complement strand
AGCAGGTGCGACGCGCCATCGAGCACTTCGACATGTTCGATCCGGACGCGCGGATCCTCGTGGCCGTGTCGGGGGGGAAGGACTCCCTCGGCCTCTGGCAGCTTCTCCGCGAACTCGGCTATGCCGCTGACGGTCTGTATCTCGGCCTCGGCATCGGCGACTACTCCGACGAGTCGGGCCGCTACGTCCGCGCCTTCACGAATGAACGGGGTTGGAAGCTGCACGAGGTCGACCTCACCGCCGAATACGGCTTCGGCGTCGAGGACGGATCGCGGGCTGCCAAGCGCGCGCCCTGTTCGGCGTGCGGCCTCTCGAAGCGGCATATCTTCAACGACGCCGCGCTGCGGAGCGGCTACGACGTGCTCGCCACGGGTCACAACCTCGACGACGAAGCCGCGGTGCTTTTCGGCAACGTGCTGCGGTGGGAGACGGAGTTTCTCGGGCGCCAGCACCCGGTGCTGCCCGCGGCCGCCGGCTTCGTGCGCAAGGTCAAGCCGCTCATCCGGTTGAGCGAGCGCGAGCTCGCCGCGTACTGCGTGCTCACCGGCATCGACTACATCGTCGAGGAGTGCCCGATGGCGGTCGGCAACCGTCACCTCGGCTACAAGAACGCCCTCAACGAGATCGAGGAGCGCTCGCCCGGCACCAAAGCGGCATTCGTGTTCGGTTTCCTCGAGCGCGCGCACGATCGATTCATGGGCGAGGTCGACGACGCGCGCGACGATCTTCGGTCGTGCACCGTCTGCGGAGCACCGACTCCGGGCGACATCTGTGCGTTCTGTCGGATGCGGGCCCGGGCGGTCGGCGCGCCGATCGGTGTCCGGAGCGTCAGCATCGGAACCGGCGGGGGCGAAACATGACCGGCGAGTTCTCGCCCGGTGAACGGGTACTGCTCGTCGACAACCGGCGCCGGAGGCATCTCGTCGTGCTGGTCGCGGGCGGCCAGTTCCACACGCACGCCGGCATCATCCAGCACGACGACGTGATCGGAAAACCAGACGGCAGCACGGTACGCACCAGTCGCGGCGCGCGCCTGACGGGCTGGCGCCCGACCCTGTCCGAGTACATCCTCGAGATGCCGCGCGGCGCGCAGGTCATCTATCCCAAGGACATCGGCCCGATCCTGATGCTCGCCGACATCTTCCCGGGAGCGCGCGTGCTCGAGTCGGGAGTGGGTTCGGGTGCCCTCACGAGCGCGCTGCTCCGCGCGGTCGGCCCGACCGGTTCGGTCACCGGTTACGAGATCCGCGACGATTTCGCGCAGCGCGCGCTCGCGAACGTGCACGGCTTCCTCGGTCCCGATGTTCCACTCGAGGTCCAAGTGCGCGACGTGTACGAGGGGATCGACGAACACGGCGTCGACCGGATCGTGCTCGACCTGCCCGAACCGTGGCGCGTCGTGAAGCACGCGGCCGAGACGCTGGTGCCGGGTGGAATCCTGCTCGCGTACCTGCCGACGATCCTGCAGGTCGGGCGCCTGCGCGAAGAGCTCGTGTCGGCGCCGTTCGCGTTGGCCGAATCCCTCGAAGTGTTGCAGCGCGGCTGGCACGTCGAAGGACAGTCGATCCGTCCCGATCACCGGATGGTCGCGCACACGGGATTCCTCACCGTCGCGCGCCGCATGGCCGACGAACCGCCGCCGTCCTCCGGCGGCGAATGAACGCGCTCGACGTCGCCATTCTCGGAGCCACACTGTTCGCCGGCTTCGGAGGCTGGCGGCTCGGTCTGATCGCCCGCGTATTCGCGTGGGCCGGGGTGTTCACGGGCCTCGCGATCGGCGTCAACTTCGTCCCGAAGATCGTGACCGCGCTCGGCGGCCACAGCGCCGACGACCGCATCGGCGTCGCGCTCCTCTTCTTGTTCCTCGCCGGCTCGATCGGGCAGGCATTCGGTCTGGTCATCGGCCTACTCGTGCACCGCGTGTTTCCCATCGCCAGCCCGTTGCCGCTCTGGGACCGCATCGCGGGTGCGACGGCCGGGGGGCTCGGGTTGCTCGTGCTCACGTGGCTCGTCATCCCGTCGCTCGCCACCGCGCAGGGCTGGCCGGCGCGCATGTCCCGCGACTCGTGGATGGTGGCGGCGATCCAGAGCATCGCCCCCCGCCAACCGGCGAAGTTCGCGGCCTGGGGCCTCGCCATCTCCGAGGCGCCGTACCCGTCCGCGCTCGGCACGTTGGACAAGCCGCCGGACCCGGGGAACGTGCCGACCCAGAAGCTGCCGGCGGCGGTCGACGCCCGCGTCCGGCGTTCGATCCTGAAGATCACCGGCAACGCGTGTCATCAGATCCAGGACGGAAGCGGATGGGTGGCGGCGCCCGGCATCGTCGTCACCAACGCCCATGTCGTGGCGGGCGAGCGCGCGACGAGCGTCCTCTCGGACGACGGCACGCGCCTGGCGGCCGTCGTGGTCGACTTCGATCCCGTCCGCGACCTGGCCGTGCTCGCGGTGCCCGGGCTGCAGTCCGCACCGCTTCCCGTCGGCACCGGCCGGCGCGGCGATGAAGGCGCCGTGTACGGACATCCCGGCGGCGGTCCTCTGAAGGCGTCACCGTCGCGGATCGGCGAGGAGATCGTTGCGGTCGGCACGACGATCTACCGCACGGCGCAGAGCAGACGGCACGTCTTCGTGCTGGCGGCCGCGCTGGCGCCCGGCGATTCCGGCGGTGCGCTCGTGAACCGCAGCGGCGCGGTCGTAGGAGTGGCGTTCGCGATCGACCCTGGTCGCCCGGGAACGAGCTATGCGCTCACGACCGAAGAAGTTCGACCGGCGCTCGCGATCGGGGCGCTGCGGAAGCCGGCGGACACCGGCTCGTGCCTCGTCGAGTGAACGACGAGAACCCGACAGAGACTGTCGGCCTTACTCGGCCTCGATGAAGATGCACTCGCCGGGGCACTCCTCGGCGGATTCGACGACCGCGTCGAGCATGCCGTCCGGGATGTTGGCGAGACCCTCCGCGCCGCCCGGGTCGGAGTAGACCTTGTCGCCTTCTTTGACGTAGGCCAGACCGTCGTCGAGCAAGGTGAAGACGGCGGGGGCGATCTCCTCGCACAGCCCGTCACCGGTGCAGAGATCCTGGTCGATCCAGACCTTCATCGGAGGTCCTCACTTTTTTGCTCGGCAGGTCGAATGAACGTCAAACGGTTGCCCTAGAATTTATCACACCGGAGAGTGACAAATCCACATCCGGGGAAGTCCTCGAGGCCCGAAAATTTCCTCGAGCAGAACGTATCGGATGCGCGCAGTCAGGTCTGAACACGGGACTAGGGTCGCCATCGACCGAGGAGGTGTCGCTCAAATGGCTTCCGAGCACGAGCGGCGGCTGACCGAGTACGAGGCTCAGGTCGATCAGCTACAGGAAAGCATCAAGGGACTCGAGGAGGAAGT
>JAUZEI010000316.1 GCA_030839105.1 Actinomycetota bacterium | reverse complement strand
GACTACAGCACTGCGCGGGTGCTCACGATGGACTGGATCTCGGGCCGCAACCTGATGGCATTGGGTCCGCTCGCGCTCCTCGAGCTCGACGGCCGTGATCTTGCCGAAGACCTCTTCCGTGCGTACCTGGATCAGATCCTCATCGAGGGCTTCTTTCATGCCGATCCGCATCCCGGGAACGTGCTCCTTACCGACGACCACCGTCTCGGCCTCATCGATCTGGGCATGGTCGCGCGCGTCGCACCCGATACCCAGGACGCGCTCATCAAGCTGCTGCTCGCCGTGAGTGGGGGACGGGGTGGCGATGCCGCGGAGGTGATGGTCGGTCTCGGAGAGAAGCTCGCCGATTTCGACGACCGCGCGTTCCGGCGCGCCGTTGACAACATCCTCAGCCGGAACGCGAGCGTCGCCGTCGGCGATCTTCAGGCGGGTGACGTTCTGGGAGAGGTGCTCCAAGCCGCGGGAGAGGCAGGACTACGACCGCCCAGCGAACTCACCATGATGGGCAAAACCTTCTTGAATCTGGACGAGGTCGCCCGCATTCTCGACCCGAATTTCGAACCGAACGCCACGATTCAAGCTCACTCCGTTGAGCTCATGCGCCGCAAGATGCTGCAAGGCGCATCACCGACCAACCTCATGGCCGCGGCAATCGACGCGAAGGAGTTCGCCGAAAAGCTGCCGGCGCGCATCAACAAGGTCATGGACGCTCTCGCCGAAGGCCAACTCACGCTCAACGTGCAAGGCATCGACGAGAAGGAACTGATGCGCGGTGTGCAAAAGCTCGCCAATCGGCTCACGACGGGGATGGTGGTCGCGGCGCTCGTGATCGGTGCGGCCCTCATGATGCGGATCGACGTGCGTCCCAAACTGTTCGGCTATCCCGCGCTCGCGATCGTCTTGTTCGTGCTCGCGGCCGCCGCCGCGGCATGGCTTCTTGTGAGCATCGCACTCTCCGACCTACCGCAGCACCGCCGGCGCCACCGCTCTCCGTAACCCACGCACGAGCCGATGATCCGGGCGCTCGGCAAAACTCATCGTCGGTGCGGATACGTCTCGCGGACGAAACCGGACTCGACCCTGCGACCGACACACGTCCAGACCCGCTTGGCCGACTCGCGCGTCAGCCTTCCGACGTCAGGTCTACGCGTCGGCGGTGAGCCCGGCGTCTTCGTCGGACGGCTCGACGAGTTGGGTGCCGGTCGCTTCGATTGCTTTCTGCGCAGTCTCGATCAGGACCAGCGAAGCGCGATCCATTTGACGGGTGGCCGCGATGACCTGTCGGCGACGACGAACCTGCAAGCGCAGGAGAACGAGATTGAGAACGATCGTTCCAACGATGAGGAAGATGATCACTCGAAGTCTTTCGGAGCGCGCTAGGAGTTCGGCGCGCGGATTATGCAGAGCGCGTGAACGGCTTTCAAGGCCGAGTCGTTGTCGACCCGCAACGTGAACGCGTGACTACCGATCGAAGCCGGTGACCGCGCGCGCGAACCCGACTGCGCGCTCGGGTTGCAGGCCCGCGGCACGTCCGCTTTATTCACCCTCATGGGTGAATATCCGGCGGCGACACTCGATCGGGTCTTCTCGGCAGTGTCGGACCCCACGCGACGCGCCATCCTGGCGCGGCTGGCCGAGTCCGACGCTCGGGTCACGGACGTCGCGAGCGTGTTTCCGATCTCGCTCAACTCGACGTCCAAACACATTCGTGTGCTCGAGCGCGCCGGTCTCGTGCGGCGGAAGGTGCGGGGGCGCGAGCACATCCTGAGCCTCGAGCCCTCACCGCTTTCCGACGCGGCCGAATGGATCGAGCACTACCGCAAATTCTGGAGCGATCAACTTGCGTCCCTCGACGCCTTTGTCACCCGACGCGGCAACGCGGAGACAGCTTCGTGACGGAGGAATTCGCGCTCACCGTGCGGCGGGAGATCGCCGCCCCGGCCGAAGATCTCTTCGACGCATGGTTGGACGCGCGCAGCCTCGGAGCGTGGCTCAAACCGTCCGGCACCCGGGAGACTCGGGCCGAGACGGATCCGCGTGTCGGTGGGAAGTTCCGCATCGTCATGGTCCACGACGAATCGTCCATGGAGCACACGGGCACCTATCGCGAGATCGACCGACCCCGTCGTCTGGTGTTCACGTGGTCGTCGCCCGCAACGCAGTTCCGGGACTCGATCGTGACCGTGACGTTTCAACCGTCGTCGAACAGCTCGACGCTCGTCGAGATCCATCAGGCCGGGCTTCCGGACGAGGAAGCGCGGGCCGGGCATCACGCGGGATGGTCGGACGTCCTGCGTGAGCTCGCCCAAAGAGAAAGGACGTGAAGCGATGATGACATCCCACACATCCGGCACTCGCGAGCAATGGCTGGCGGCGCGTCTCGAGCTGCTCGAGGCCGAAAAAGAATTGACGCGCCGCAGCGACGAGCTTGCGCAACGGCGGCGCGAGCTGCCCTGGGTGCCGGTCGAGAAGGATTACCGGTTCGCGACCGAAGACGGCGAGGCGTCACTGCGCGATCTCTTCGGCGGCCGCTCGCAGATGCTCGTCTATCACTTCATGCTCGGGCCGGACTGGGACGAAGGTTGTCCGAGCTGCTCGGCGGTCGCCGACGGCTTTGCAGGCAGTATCCCGCACATCGAGCACCACGATGTTGCGTTCGTCGTCGTGTCGCGCGCGCCGCTCGACGAACTCGTCGCGTACAAGCGCCGCATGGGATGGAACTTCCGTTGGGTCTCGTCGTTCGACAGCGAATTCAACTACGACTTCCACGTCACGATCGACCCCGCGGTGGCACCGGTTGAGTACAACTACAAGAACCAGGCGCAGCTCGAGGAACAGAACGCCGCCTGGCGCGAGTGGTCGGGCGAGCAACCCGGCATGAGCGCGTTCGCGCGTGACGGCGACGACGTGTTCCACACGTACTCCGCGTATGCCCGCGGCATCGACGGGCTGTGGCCCATGTGGCAGTGGCTGGACCGTGCGCCGGCGGGGCGAAACGAGGGCGGTCTCGCGTGGTTCCATCGCCACGACGAGTATCCCTCGGGATGCTGACGGAGTGTCGTGACGCTCGCACACATCGCGGGGCTGCCGGTCGAGGAATGGTTGCTGCCGTTCATCGTGTCCGGAGGTGCCGCGCTCGTTGGCGTCCGCGCCATGTTCGGTTCGTCGCACAGCTCGACCACTGTTGGAGAAGAACGCGCGTCAGGAGTCCGCAATGAACACACGTCCGATCGTCTCCCCCGAGGACTGGGAGACTGCCCGCCGGCAGCTGCTCGTGCAGGAGAAGGAGTTGACCCGCGCCCGTGATGCGCTGGCCGCCGAGCGTCGGCGGATGCCGTGGCAGGCAGTGGAGAAGGCGTACGAGTTCGACGGGCCCGAGGGCAAGGCGAGTCTGCTCGAGCTGTTTGACGGCCGCCGTCAGCTCATCGTCTACCGGGCCTTCTTTGAGCCCGGCGTGCACGGCTGGCCCGAGCATGCCTGCATCGGCTGCTCCATGGTGGCCGACCAGGTTGCCCACCTCGCCCATCTGAACGCCCGCGACACCACTCTCGCGTTCGCCTCCCGCGCGCCGCAGACGGACATCGAGCGCGTGAAGGCGCGGATGGGCTGGGACATGCCGTGGTTCACGATGACGGACGACTTCGACATCGACTTCGGCGTCGACGAGTGGCACGGCACGAACGCGTTCATCCGCGACGGCGACCGCGTGTTCCGCACGTACTTCATCAACGCACGCGGCGACGAGGTGATGGGGAGCACTTGGAGCTACCTCGACCTGACTGCGCTCGGGCGCCAGGAGGAGTGGGAAGACTCGCCCGAGGGCAACCCGCAGTCCGCGCCCTACGAGTGGTGGACCTGGCACGACGAACCACGACGAACCACGACGAACTACGACGGACGACTAGGAGCGTCGTAGGTCGCGAGCCAGATAGAGCAGGGCCGCGAGCCCGAGCGCGTCCCAGAGGATCCAGTGCGCGTTTACGAACGTGGCAGCGTCGTCGGCGAGTCCGACGAAGAAGCCGTCGCCTGAATGCGATGAAGTCACGCCGTTGCCGGCGGAACCACGCTGTGTTTCCGGCGAAGGCTCGAGGGACGTTCTCGCAGTCCACCGTGTTCCGTACGCGTCCAGAGTTACGATCGCCGCGGTCGCGGTGGGGTTGGCGCGAAACTTGAGCTGATACTGCGTGGCGAGGCCGACTGCGACCGTGTTCAGCCTTCCCAAGAGCCCGTCGGGGGTCGACTCGACTGAACGAATGCCGGCGAGCGCACCGCTGGGGCCGGCGTTCGCGCTCAAGCGAATCCAACTGACGCTCACTGCCGCGCCGGCCGCACGTGCGGTGAGCTCGGAGGGCGCCGCCTTCGCGTCACCCGGTCCGGTGGAGACGACCACGATGACCGTGCGCGAGCTTGTGTCGGTGACGGCCAAGGCGGCAGTCAAGGTCCCGGCCCAGTTCCGCGTGCCGC
>JAUZEI010000526.1 GCA_030839105.1 Actinomycetota bacterium | reverse complement strand
TCTTCTCGATCGCGGCCGCGACGCGGTTCATCGCCGCGACGTCGCCCGGCGAATGGGTCTCACTCGCAACGAGCAACGGACCGTTGAAGCCCGGTCCGAAACCCTGACTCAGGAGGTCGTACGCGCGGCGGGTCGTCAGCTTGGTCGGGTCGTTGCCCGCGTCGGCGATGCCCAGCCGCAGACCCGCGGCCGGGATCGCGAGCACCAGCAGCACGACGAGACCCGCGGCCGCCACCGGCCACGGGCGGCGCTGGATCGTGCGACTCCACCGGGCCCAGATCGTGTGTTCCGGCGGCTTCGGTCGCTTCGCCGTCGGCAACGCCCACTTGTCGATCGTGTGGCCGACGAACCCGAGCACCGCGGGCAACAGCGTGACCGCGGCGGCCATGACGAGCAGCACGGCGAGCGCGGCACCGATCGAGAGCCCGCGGATGAACGAGAGCCCGATCAGGAACAGTCCGAGCAGAGAGATGACGACGGTGCCACCCGCGAACAGCACCGCGCGGCCACTCGTGTCGATCGAGTGCACGACCGCGGCCTCGGGCTCGAGACCGTCGTGCAGCGCCTCTCGATAACGGGTGCTGATGAACAGCGCGTAGTCGATTCCGACCCCGATACCGATCATCGCGGTCACCTGTGGCGCGAACGACGGCACGTCGGTGAAGCGGGCGAGCAACGTGACGATCGCGAGGCCGGTGCCGATGCCGAACAGGGCGGTCATGATCGGGAGGCCCATCGCGAGCACCGAACCGAACGCGATCAACAGGATCAGGACCGCGGCGAGGATGCCGATCGCTTCGCTCGCCGGCTGGCTCTGATCGGTGAACATCGAGCCGCCCAGCTCGACCTCGAGCGACGGGGTATTCGCCTTCGAGACGATGCTGCGCATGTCTTTTGCGAGGTTGACCGGCACGTCGTTCGACTGCACGTCGAACTGAATCTCGCCGTACGCGATCTTGCCGTCCTTCGAGAAGAAGCCCGAACCTCCGGGTTCGTACGGGGTGACGACCGAAACGACGTGCTTTTCCTTGCGCAGAGCGGGCGCGACCTTCTTCTCGATCGTGTCGAAGGCCTCGCGCGACTGCACCCCGCCGGGCGTGTTCGACTTGAACACGAGATAACCCGTGTCGCCCGCCTGCTTGAAGTCGTTCTTCATCACGTCGAACGTCTTCTGCGACTCGGTACCCGGCAACGACAGCGATTTCAACAGATCGCCGCCCGCCGACTTCGCGAGCACGTTCACGCCGACGAGCAGAATGATCCAGGCGACGACGACGAGGCGCCGCCGTCGATAACACCAACTGGCCAACTTCGGAAGCATGCGCGCAGGCTACCGAAGGGCTGTGACAATGAGCTTCTTCGATATTGCTGAATCGCTTGCCGGCTCAAACGCTCCGACCCGTGAACGCGACGAGCCGCTCGATCGGCGTGGCGCTCGCGCGAACCGTGACCTCTTGGCCGAAGGGTCCTGTGCGCAACTCGGGCGAGATCATCATCTGTGCCGTCTGCAGGCCTTCCTCCACCGCGTGAGCGGGCGGGTCGAACCGTTGCCCGGTTGCAGTGGCGAGGTCCCAGCAGTGCACGAGGAGATCAAACTTCAACAGCTCGAGCACCATCGGGCCGGGCAGCGTGCCGAACGGCAACGTGACCATGCGGTCGACCGCGCCCGGCTTGTCGACCGATTCGGTAAACAAGCCGATCGCGCCGTCGAACGCGCCGAGCGGGTCGTCGCCGACGAGGTCGGGCATCGGCGCGTCGGGATCGATGTCGAGCTCCTGACCATTGAACGCGGCCGCGAACATCCCGGCACCACCCACGAAGTGATTGATCAGTCCCCGCACGTCCCAATCGGTGCACGGCGTCGGTGACGAGAGTTGCTCCGGCTTCACGTTGGCGACCAGGTCGCGCAACGCCTCGCGCTGGTAGTCGAGCTGGGCGGAAGGGTTCATGGCGACCTCCGGGTCGGCGTGCGAATCGAAAAGGATTCGCACCGGCCCGGGGATCGGATCACTGTGCCCGATCAGGCGAGGTCAGTGGGCGTGGTCGTGCTCGGCGTGGTCGTGCTCGTGCTCGGCGTGGTCGTGGTCATGACCGGCATGGTCGTGCTCGGCCTCGTGCGCGGCGACGGCCTTGTGGACCTCGACCATGTCGAGAACGCGGACCTGTTCGATGAGGTTCTCGAGCGCCTCGGCGGGGAGGGCGCCGGGCTGGGAGAAGACCAGGACGTTCTCCCGGAAGATCATCAGCGTCGGGATCGACATGATGCTGAACGTCGCGGCGAGTAGCTGCTGATCCTCGGTGTCGACCTTGGCGAACACCATGTCGGGGTTCTTCTCCGAGGCCTCCTCGAACACCGGTCCGAACATGCGACACGGGCCGCACCAGGAGGCCCAGAAGTCGAGGAGAACGATGTCGTTCTCGGTGATCGTCTGCTCGAAGTTTTCCGTGGTCAGGGTCGTTGTAGCCATGAGAACTGCCAACGAACCACGACGGAGGACTATTCCTGCTCGTGGTGCTTGGAAGGGCCGGCCCGGATGACAACGCGAATGGGGCGATCCTGGCGCAGGTAGTACCAAGCCCAGCGCATCATCACTCTGATCCGGTTCTCGAAACCGATCAGGTAATAGAGGTGGACGACGAGCCAGGCGATCCAGCCGACGAGTCCGGTGAAGCGGACCGGCCCGATCTGGCCCACGGCCGAGCTGCGCCCGATCGTGGCGAGGGTTCCCTTGTCGCGGTAGCGGAACGCACGCGGTGCACCGCCGTCGAGAATGTGACGCGCGACGTACCGGCCGGCCTGCATCGCCGGTGGTGAGACCATCGGCAACCCGTTGCCGTGCTTGTCGAGCGCGGCCGCGACGTCACCGATCGCGAACACGTTCCGGGCGCCGGACAGGCGCAGGTGATCGTCGACCCTCAACCGCTCGGGCTGCTCGTGCACGGGATCGTTGGGACGAACACCGGCCGTCCACACCATCGTTGCGGTTTCGATCTCGGTACCGCCGCGGAACACCACTCGCCCGTCATCGGCGGACGCGACCAGCGTCTCCGTGCGGACGTCGACACCGCGCCGTTCGAGCTCGCGGCGGGCGTACGTAGAGAGGCTGGGGGCGAACGTCGGAAGCAGACGGTCACTGCCCTCGAGCAGCAGGATGCGAACCTCGGACGGAACCAGCTCCGGGTACTCGCGCGGGAGCACCAGCCGCACCAGCTCTCCGAGCGCGCCCGCATACTCCACACCAGTGGGGCCACCGCCGACGATGCAGAACGTGAGCAGGCGTCGCCGTTCTTGGTCGGTCGACGCGGAGGTCGCGTGCTCCAGACATTCGAGGACGTGGTTCCGCAGCTGCAACGCCTCGCCCAGATCCTTCAGTCCGAGCGAGTGTCGGCGAATGCTGTCGTTGCCGTAGTAGTTCGTCTCGCTGCCGGTCGCGATGACGAGATAGTCGTACGACAGGTGCGCGCCGTCGGCGAGTGTGACGTTGTTCTCGGCGAAGTCGACGCCGGTCACCTGGCCCTCGCGGTAGCGCACGTTCGGCACACCACTGAACACCTTCCGCAACGGCGCCGTGATCTCCGACGGGTTCAGCAGGCAGCTCGCGACCTGGTAGAGCAGCGGCGTGAACAGGTGGTAGTTGCGGGTGTCGACGAGCAGGACGTCGACGGGCTTGTCCCGCAAGGCTTTCGCGCATTGCAGTCCACCGAAGCCACCGCCGACGATGACGACCCGGGGAAGCGGACGCATGGGGCGCAACGTACCCCCGAGCGCGCCCGGTACACTTGTTGTCCCGCTCACGGCCCACGACGCGCACCGGCCCGAAGCGGTTTGACAAGGGGGTGCGTGGCTTCGATCTCGAGGATCGAGGTGGGAGAAGCGAGCCGACGTCGCCGGAACGTCGTTAAAGAGTCGGCAAAAACCAATACACGCCAATAACCAAATGGCAATGGCTGCCTAGAAATAGGTTGCCCGCCCGGATGGGATTCGTCATTCGTCCCGCCGACGCGTCATCCAGGATGGCTCACCGGTAAGTAAGGCCTCGGGGCTTACCGGGACATCAAAACGAGGATGGCCTGCCGACAGGGTGCCGTTGACCCGTCGGCAGGTGACACTTCCCAACGGCTGCGCTCGGAGAAGTCCCACCAACAGCTCGGGAGACGCGGGTTCGACTCCCGCCACCTCCACCAACCAAGGCGCTCTGTCGGTTCGGTCGACGGAGAAGGATCAGGTGCTCGATGCACCTCGGGCCCAGGCCAGGGACTCCGAGTTGATCGCGACGATCTCGCCGATATCGACCACGGGGACGACGTTGACATCGTTCCAATACACGAACTTCGAGACGAACGAGGCGACGACCTTGGGGTCCTCAGCCTCGACGAGGACGTAACCACTGTCACTATTCAAATGCCCCACGAAGGCATCGACCGTCAAGCCCTTCTCTGGCTGCCACTTGCCGAAAGCTTTCAGGAGTGCGTCCTGATTCGCGAAATTCTGGTCGTGGCTGAGGCCGGCTGTACGAACGGAGTACTCAATCATGTACTTCATGTGGTCCTCTTCACCCGTTGCGCCTTTGGGATGGAGCAAGGTGCTCGCCCGTCAGCACCCTTCCACCACCCGGTTTCACTTCACTGTCTGGCGAGACCAAGCCAGTTGTGTGCGCGCTACGTGAGCACGAACGCAAGCGACGTGACGCTCGCGCATCCCGCTGATGGCGAGAGCTCGAGACGCGATGGAGCCCCAGCCATCGACGACCCTGGGGCGCCCGCCCTCGGCGAAATCGCGGGCGGCCGAGTTAGGCCGACGCCGAGTTGTAGACCTTGAAGCTCGTTTCGTCGGGAGGTCCAGGCAACCCGTTCTCTACTTTCGCGAAACCGGGCAGCAGTGTTTCGTCACGGAACTTCACCCAGGAAGGCTCCGAGTCGAACAGCGCGATGATGAGGAAGCCGTCCTCAGTCGGGCCGGCCGCGTGGTAGAGCTGACCGGCCGGGAGACCCTTGCCGCCGTCGGGATGCACGACCTTGATCGAGTTTTCGTATTGCTCCGCCGTTCCGCCCTTGAAGAAATGAGTGATTCCAAACGTTGCCGCCATAGTTATGTCCTCTCCTGTTCGTGGTTGCTCCAGCGAACCTACCTTGGCAACTCTGGGCGCGCCGTCGGCCGTGCCGAGTCGTTGGGGCGCCCCGCGCCGAGGCGGACCGATCGATGCTCCTAAGTGTTGTCAAGGGGTTTCCGACGTTGCTGGCAAGACCAGTGATGGGCCACTCGGTGAGGGCGAGCTCTTATGAGAGCTGGGCGTGAACCGCGAACAACGACCAACCCAGTCTCACTGGCAGCTATGCGCAGCAGTCATAATCAGTTCAGCGAGCAGACGAAATGAATGTCATCAGGCTCCGCGGCAAACAGGTCCGGGTGAACCGGATGGGCCAGGTGACAGTGCTGTCGGAGATAGAAGCCAACCGCGGATGCCGTCGGTGTCGCCGAAACGTAGATCGACTCTGCGTCGGCCGCACCAGCAATGTCAGCAGCAGCGTTCCAAAGACCCTGCGCGGCACCGCGTCTGCGGTAGGGCCGAGAGACGTGCAAGAACGCCAACCAAGCGAGTCGAGGCTCGAACGCCGGGTGAACAATCGCGAGACCGACCGTGCACTCGCCATCGAACGCGCCGAGAAGGATGGCCCCACGCGCAACAACC
>JAUZEI010000507.1 GCA_030839105.1 Actinomycetota bacterium | reverse complement strand
CACGAGCCGGCAAGCCCTCCTCGACATCACCGAGACGTTCTTCGCGACGCTCGCGCTCTACGCACTCGTTCGATACGGGTCTTCGAAGAAGTCCGTGTGGTTGTACGCGAGCGGCGCTGCGCTCGGTCTGACATTCCTGTCGAAGGAGACCGGAATCGTGCTCGTCGCCGCGGCGGTGTGCTTTCTGGCACTGTCGCCGGATGTGCCGGCCCGCACGCGCGATCTCCTGGGCTCGTTGTTCGTGTTCATCGGCATCATCGCGGTGTACCCGCTGTCGATCGCGCTCGGCGGCGCGACAACCACCGGTAGATCGTTCTTCGTGTGGCAGCTGTTGCGGCGACCGAACCACAGCATGTTCTTCTATTTCAGTACCGCGATCCCGGCGATCGGGCTGCTCGTCATCCTCGTCGCGGTCGCCGGTTTCGTTCTGCATCGACGTGCCCGCTCGTGGCGGGAGACCCTTCTCCTGTCGTGGATCCTCGTGCCGCTGGTCTTCTTCACGCTCTGGCCCGTGAAGGGTTTCCAGTACCTGCTCCCCGTCGCGCCGGCGGTGGCCGTCCTCGCGGCTCGCACGCTCAGTCGGCTTCCCTTGCGCCGAGGCGTGCCCGTACCCAAGATCCTGCTCAGCGCGCTACTCCTGTCGACCATCGGCGGCACGCTGCTCGTGTCGAGTTGGTCGCGCATCGAGCCCACGACGAGCACAGCTCTGCTCGCCGGATCGGGGGGAATGCCCGGCGGCCGGGAATCCGGCGAATGGCTGCGCGCCAATGTCGCGGCGGACGCGCGCCTGCTGGCACTCGGACCGTCGATGGCGAACGTTCTGCAGTTCTACGGAAACCGCAAGGTGTGGGGCCTTTCGGTGAGTACGAACGCATTGCACCGCAACCCCGTGTACCAACCGCTTCCGAACCCGGACGTGGCGATCCGCCGCGGCGAAATTCAATATCTGGTCTGGGACGCGTACTCGGCCGGTCGGTCACCGCGATTCGCGACCCAGCTGCTCAAGTACGTCACCCGGTTTCACGGCCACGTCGTCCACACAGAATCTGTGAAGAGCGGCAACAAGGCAGAACCGGTCGTCACGATCTACGCGGTTCGGCCGTGAAGCGTCTCATGTGTTCCATGTCAGTCGTGATGGTGTGCGCCGCGTTGACGACGTCGCCCGCCGGGGCGGTTTCGGCTGCACCGTCGACCAAGACGCCGATCAAGCACTTCGTCACGCTGTTACAGGAGAATCACTCCTTCGACAACTACTTCGGCACATTCCCGGGCGCGAACGGGATACCCGCCGCCGCCTGCATGCCGAAGGACCGTCGCGGGCTTCCCAGTGGTTGCATCAAGCCGTTCCCGATCGCCGGACGCGCGAGCGAGAATCTCCCCGTGAGCCGCGCGGTGTTCAACGCGCAGTACTCCAAGGGCGCCATGGACGGCTTCGTCGCCGCGCTCAGCGGGCGCGCCGTGACGGCCGACCTCACCATGGCGCACTACGACGAGACCGCCCTTTCGTACTACTGGGACGTCGCGCGCCAGTACGTGTTGTTCGACAACTACTTCTCGTCTGCCAACGGCGGAAGTCTGTGGAACCACATGTTCTGGATGACGGGGACCGCCGGGAACGCGAGTGCCGAGAAGGTCCCGGCCGGCGGGTTCGGCTCTCTCCCCACCATCTTCGATCGCCTGGATGCCAAAGGGATCTCGTGGAAGGTCTACATCCAGGGCTACAAACGGGCGCAGACCTTCCGGGTCAAGGGGCCCGAACCGGCGCAGGTGATCCGGGCCCCCATCTTGGCGTTCGCGCGGTTCGTCGACGATCCCAGGCTCTCCGCGCACATCGTGCCGCTCGACGACTACTACTCCGATCTCGCAAGGGGCACGCTGCCTGCGGTGTCCTACGTCGTGCCGTCCGGACCGAGCGAGCACCCACCGGGAAGGGTGCAGAGCGGCGAGGCCTTCGTGGGCAACGTCGTCACCGCACTGAAGTCGAGTACGTCGTGGGCGTCGTCGGCGTTCATGTGGAGCTACGACGACTGGGGCGGCTGGTACGACCACGTCGTCCCGCCGAAGATCAACGACCCGATCGGCCTCGGTTTCCGGGTTCCCGCGCTGCTCGTCAGCCCCTACGCGAAGCGCGGTGTCGTCGACCACACGCAACTCGATCACACGTCGATGCTCAAGTTCATCGAGAGCAATTGGGGATTGCGGCCCCTCAGTACGCGAGACGCGCAAGCGCACGACATGCGATCCGCGTTCGACTTCGGTCAACCGCCGCGACCGCCGCAGCTCTTGTCGAGTGAAGCGCCGTCGCCGACTGTCGTCAGCGGGCACTCCGCGATCATCTATCCCGCCTATGGCGGGGCAGCTCTCGTCGCTCTCGCGTTCGTCGGAGTCGCGGCGTTCAGGACCCGCCGCCGTAAGCGCCGGGTTGCGGCATGAACGGGCGATCGGTCCGGGCGCTGGGCGCCTTGTCGGTGCTGGTCGTCGCGCTGCTCGCCGGCGCGAGTCCCGCTTGGTCCGCGGGCCCGGCGCCGAACGCCCGGACCGCCAAATCCGCGGCCGTGCCCGCCGTTCGACCGTTGACGATCCAGACCGTGCCCGCGGTGGCCCATGCTCGCTTCAGCCTCGACGGTCAGATCCTGGTTACCGGTGAAGACGGCACCGTTCGCACCACGACGACCAAGGCGCAGCGTGATGCTCTTGCGACGGACATCGCCGCGCACCTCTCGGTGACATCGCCGACTCTCGCGATCCGGCCGGGTGTTCGGGCAAAGTTCGCGGGCTGGTACGACGGCGGATACCACTACAGCAGTACCAACAAGACCGGCCAGGTCCTACGAGCAGCGTTCGACTTCGATTTCCTCACGTCCTTCTCTTTCGTGCGCCCCAACGGTACGAAGGTCCAACCGTTCGGTCTCGGCGGGATGCAGCTGCACTCCGAGGGCGGTAGCACGGCCGACGTGCAGAGGATCGCGCCGGTGTGGCTGCGAGGTATCAAGGTCGCGTCCAATGCCGGCCACCTCGGGGTCAGCGACGTCGAATACAAGATCTCGAGCGTCAAGCTGAACGGCAACAACGTCGTTCACGTCGACCAGCAGCATTTCGTCCCGGCGCACGGCCAGAACGTCGTCGTCCAGCTGTTGCTCTTCGACGTCACCCTGAGCGTGAGTGACGCGTTTTTCGGCTTCGGCCAGGGTTCGGCGATCGATCTCAAGTACGCCGATGGGACTGTCAGGCATGCTCCGCTCCGGCATGGCTCGGTCACGTTCACCGATCTTCCGCGCGGCGACTACGCGCTCAAGGTGCATGCGCCCGGCCTGTCGTCGGACAAGTCGCTCTCCATCTCTCGCAACCAGACCGCGAAGCTGCAGGTCATTACCTGGGTCGATCTCGCCGTGTTGCTCGGCGCGGTCCTCGTGCTCTGCGTAGGCCTCTTCCTCGTCGCGCGATCGCTCCGACACGGTCGCTTGGCGTCACGGAACCGCACCCAGGACGAATCGATCCCGCTCGAAGAACGGGTCTTGGAGCGTTCTGCGCGAACGACATAGCTGAAGTGAGAAGACTTCTCGTTGCCGCACTGATCCTGATCGCCGGGGCGACATCCTCGATCGTGGTTGATCGTCCCGCTCGAGCGCTGCCTGCCAACGGCGTGTCGGCGCGCTCGGCACCCGTGTTCGCGTACTACTACATCTGGTTCGATCATTCGTCGTGGAATCGGGCGAAGACCGACCTGCCGGTCCTCGGGAAATACTCGAGCGACGATCCGAATGT
>JAUZEI010000498.1 GCA_030839105.1 Actinomycetota bacterium | reverse complement strand
GGCAGGTTGCTCACGTGTTACGCACCCGTTCGCCGCTGTCCCCAGGGCAAGCCCTGGTTCTCGCTCGACTTGCATGTGTTAGGCGCGCCGCCAGCGTTCGTCCTGAGCCAGGATCAAACTCTCCATCGAGATCGCGACCTGCACTCGTCCCACGTTGGGGGGTCGAGCCGGCCTTTGATCGGAGAGCTGCCTCATCGTCCACACTACGGACGAGGAGGCAACTTTGTGCCCGCCGACCCGAAGGTCGTACGAGCACGGAATTGACATGAGCCATCGATTGCCGATCGAGATCGAACAACCGTTGGCGTCACTGGCTTTTGGCGTTCACTGCTCTGTTTTCAAGAAGCGGATCCCCGACGGGCGCGCCATGGACCGGAGTCGATGAGCGTGCCGGATGTCGAAGCGACACACACTCGTTTCGAGGCCGCGAACGACCAGAAGACTCGAGTGTTGGTGTCAACCGGCTCCACCGTTCCGGGCCACGTTCGAGTGGCAAACCGGCATGCGGGGCGACTGACGAGACTACAGGCGAGTGGTGCGCATGTCAAACAGGCGCCACACCCGCCGCACGACCGACCCTCTCGGATCGGGTGTGCCGGGGCACCCTACACGAGACCGGTCATCCGACGTGCACCCGCGCCCATTTCCGCTTGCCGTGCTGCAGCACGTGCGTCCCGTCGGGTACGACACCCTCGCCGTGGACGACCTCGCCGTCGCATTTCACCGGCCCTTGGACGTCGTCGAGGACGCGGCGCGCGTTTCGCTTCGACTCCGAGAGGCCG
Source organism: Actinomycetota bacterium (assembly GCA_030839105.1). Taxonomy (GTDB): domain Bacteria; phylum Actinomycetota; class Acidimicrobiia; order IMCC26256; family PALSA-610; genus PALSA-610. The sequence goes on along the minus strand of JAUZEI010000498.1, from coordinate 2,505 downwards.
GTCGTCACCAGCGCGTCGGCCCATTCGGTGCCCGAGGGCAGGTCGAACTCGGGCATGTCGGAGGGTGCGGATCTGTCCTTGTGCACCCGATTGAACTCCGCCTCGGCCGCGTCCCCGGCTCCTTCGCCGTGGTAGAGGTCGGCGACCGTGCGGCCGACGAGTCGCTTCGCCGCGTTCGGGTGCAGCGTGCCCGCTGCCAGCTGCGCGGAGATTTCCTCGACCTGTTCCGGCGGCCAAGCGGTCGCGTGGGCGAAGTACATGGGAAGCAAGGGGTCGGGGATGTTCATGACCTTGCCGAACTGCTCCCCTGCCGGCTCGTCGACCCCGATGTAGTTGCCGAGGGACTTCGACATCTTCTGCTCGCCGTCGAGGCCGACGAGGAGAGGCGTCGTGAGGACGATCTGCGGCTCCTGGCCGGCGCGGCTCTGCAGGTGACGACCCATGATCAGGTTGAAGAGCTGGTCGGTACCGCCGAGCTCGACGTCGGCGTGCACCTCGACGGAATCGGTCGCCTGTAAGAGCGGGTACAAGAACTCCATCAGCGAGATCGGGACGCCGTCGGCGTAACGCTTGGCGAAGTCGTCGCGCTCGAGCATGCGGGCGACAGTGACCCGCGACGTGAGCCGCAGGACGTCGGTCATGTCGAGGGGCGCGAGCCACTCGGAGTTGCGGCGGATCTCGATGCGCTCGGGTGACATATCGAGGATCGCGCCCACCTGGGTGACGTAGCTCTCGGCGAACGCGTCGACCTGTTCCTTCGACAGTTGCGGACGCGTGGCCGACTTGCCGGACGGATCTCCGAGCATCGCGGTGAAGTCGCCGATGATCAGGACGGCCTTGTGCCCGAGGTCCTGGAACAGCCGGAGCCGCCGCAGCACCACTGCGAAGCCGAGGTGGATATCGGATGCGGTGGGGTCGATGCCCAGCTTCACCCGTAGCGGGGTTCCGCGCTCGAGCTTCTTGCGGAGCTCCGGCTCCGAGATCACATCGACCGCGTTCGCAGTGAGGATGCGTAGCTGGCGGTCGACGTCCACGACGGGGGACGGTAACAAACGCCCCCGTTCGCACCCGCCGCCTTCTCCGGCGAACTTCTCGGACGAACCTCTCGGCGTGTCAGCCGAACTTGACGCTCAGGCCGCCGTCGACGGTCAGCACGGCGCCGTTCACGTACGAGGCCGCAGGCAGCGACAGGCTCAGGACCATGTGCGCCACCTCCTCGGGGTCGCCATAGCGCCGCAGCGGGACGCGGCGTCTCGCAAAGCGTTCCTTGGCCTCGTCGGGGATCGCCGCGGTCATGCCGGTGCTGATCGGGCCCGGGCAAATGCAATTCACGGTGACACCCAGCGGGCCGAGCTCGCACGCGAGCGAACGGGTCAGCCCGACAACGCCGTGCTTGCTGACGGTGTACGCGGCGAGGAACGGAGTCGCGCCGAGGCCTTCGGTCGACGCGATGTTCACCACCCGTCCGGTGCGATTGCGGGCGAGGTGCGGGAGACACGCGCGGATCATCCGGGCCTGGGCGGTGAGATTGACCGTCAGAGTCGTCGCCCACGCCTGCTCGAAGTCGTCGGCCGTGATCGGGGCCGGAATGCTCACGCCCGCGTCGTTGACGAGGACGTCGACGGGTCCCAGGCGGGACGCGATCTCACCGACGGCGCCCACGATCGCATCGGCGTCGGCGACGTCGAGCACCCAACCGGCCGCGTCCGCGCCCGCACCCGTGATCTCGCCGACCACACGGTTCACTCCATCTGCGTCGCGATCGGTGACGGCGACCCTCGCACCTTCGTCGGCGAAGAGGTGTGCGATCGCGCGACCCATCCCACTCGCCGCGCCGGTGACGACGACCACCTGATCCTGGACGCTCCTGCTCCGACTGCTCAGACGCGGCACGGCGGTGAACCTAGGCGGCGGACGCGGCCGGCGGTATGGAATCGGCGCGACCGTCGGGGCCGTGAGTCTGCGGCCGGACTCGCCGGACACCGACCGGTGGGCCAACCTGTCGCCCATGAGCGATCCCTTCCGTGGCGACCCGCGGCCCGCAGGACTCGGGTTCTGGCCGCTGCCCGAAGATCATCCGGGCATCGACGTGCCCCGGGAGGACGTGCGGATCGTCACCGGCGACGGCGCGCTCGTGCGAGGTCTGTTCTGGACGCCGCCCGGCGGAAGATCGTGGCACACCGCGGTCGTGCTCACGCATCCCCGCGCCGACTTCTCGGTGCACTACGCGTGCCCGTTGCTCGCGGCCGCCGGCTACGCGGTGCTCGGGTTCGCGACGCGCTACCTCAACAACGACACCGATTGCCTACACGAGCTGGCCGCACGGGATTTCGCGGCGGCGGTCGATTGGGTACGGGGGCGCGGCGCCGATGCGATCGTGTTGTTCGGGAACAGCGGCGGCGGATCGCTCTCCGCGCTGGCGCACACGGAGCACGGTTGCGGCGACGGTTGGGTCGGCGTGGCCGCGCATCCCGGCGAGGGCGAGTTCATGCTGCAGTCGATCGA
>JAUZEI010000496.1 GCA_030839105.1 Actinomycetota bacterium | reverse complement strand
CGAGCCGTGGGACCTGCCGATCACCAAGGGGCTGCAGGAACGTGCGCACGAGTTCGAAGCACTCGACGCGGACATCGAGTTGGAGCCTTTCTTGGGCGATCTTGCCGCGCGACCCCAACTCGACGTTGCGCTCGGAGACGACACGCAGCAGCGCATCCCTTCGCTCGCCGGCGGCCTCGCGGTCGCGCTGGCACGGAGCTTCAAGATCATCGACCCGAAGTTGAAGAACCCGTCGAGTGAGCACTGGGAACGTGCATTCCGGCTCTTCGAGCTCTTGATGTAATCGAGCATTTGCTGTCACGGTTATACGGCGACACGTTCGGCACCGCAAAGGAGCTACCTCGATGAGCCCGATTCCACCGACGATCGTCGTCTGCCCCAACTGCGGAAAGAAGAACCGGGTACCGGCGGCCGCGAACGGTACGCCCCGATGCAGCAACTGCCACCGACCCCTGCCCTGGATGGTCGAAGGCACCGACAGCACCTTCGACGCGGTCGCGGACCGGGCGACCATTCCTGTGCTCGTCGACCTGTGGGCGCCGTGGTGTGGACCGTGTCGCTCGGTCAGTCCCGTCCTCGAATCCCTCTCACGCGAATTCGCCGGACGAGTCAAGCTCGTCAAAGTAAACGTGGACGAGTCGCCGGGCATCGCGCAACGTTTCCAGGCCCGCGGGATCCCATTGTTACTGGTGCTGCGAGGCGGTGCGGTCGTGACGCAACACGTCGGCGCCGCGCCGGAACAAGTGTTGCGTCCCTGGCTGGAAACGGCCATCCAGGACACTTCGACCCGCAGCGCGGCACAATCGGGCTGATCGCGCAATTGCCCGAGGCTCCGCTCGATGTCGGCCGAGGCACTCCGAGGGCGGCCGGTCATGGCGTCCTGCAAAGACTGGGATTCCTTGACTCAATAACCCTCATGCGCAAAGTTGCGGATGACGCCGCCGGGGGAACCGCCACTGAGCGCCAGTCGCGAGGAAGGGAGTCCAGCGTGAGGCCGCTTCGTCTTCTCATGGTCACCGTGCTCGTATCTGCCACGGCGGCCGTGACGTTCGGTTCCGGTTTCAGTGCGGGCGCGGCCGCTTCGAGCGAGCCGTTGTGGGTCACGCACGTCCGGAAGTTCCAAGGTGGAATCTCCAACGGTGTTCGCGCGTCCCTGGATGCGGCCGTGCAGCAGGCGCAGGCGCGCCACCTCGCGGCCGTGCCCGAAAGCGGTGCGAGTTCGGCGGCCGCCCCCTCGGCGAGCGCCGCTGCGATCCGCAACGTGCAGATGAACGACGACTCGTATCCGCCGCTTCCGCAGAACGAGGAGAGCGTCGCCGCCAGCATCGACCGTCCGCTCGTGGCGGTGGCCGGTGCGAACGACTACGTGAGCGGCGGCACCGTCGTCATGCGCACGAGTGACGGCGGGCAGCACTGGCAGAGCACCCGTGTCGTGCCCGTGTTCCGGCCGACGGGCGACATCTGTCAGGGCGGCGACCCCGCGGTGGCTTACAGCCGCCGCGAAAAGGCGTTCTACCTCGCGCAACTCTGTTTCTTCCGTAGCTCGGCCCCGTCCGAGGTGCAGGTTTACAAATCGCTCGACAACGGCGCGACGTGGACGCCCGGTCGGCTCGCATCAGTCGCGGCCTCGAACTATGTGCCGTCATCGGGCACCGTGAACGACACGGTGTTCAACGACAAGGAATACATCGCGATCGACAACACGCCCACGAGTCCGCACTACGGCCGGCTCTACGTCACGTACACCCGCTTCCACCTGGACTCGACCGGGGCGTCCGATACGTGTCCGATCAAGCTGGCGTACTCCGACTCGATCCCGAGCACCGACCCGTCCCTCGCCACGTGGCAGCACAGCAACGTCAACCCTGATCGCCCATCGTCACACGGGCTCGGCGAGTCGGCGAATCAGTTCTCCGTCCCGGTGATCGGACCGCACGGCGCGGTCGACATCGCGTACGTCCTCGAGGAATGCAACACGTCGCTCGACCACGGCCTGCGCTTCCAGCGGTCGACGGACGGCGGCGCGACGTTCCTCACCACGGCCGTACAGGTCAACAAGGGAACTACTTGGGTCGACAGCCCGGACGCCGCCGACCTGCTCCCGGGTACCGCGTTCCGCGCACCGAACACGATCGCCCTGGCGATGAGTCCGACCACCGGAACACTGGCCTTCATCTACACGAACTACACCCACGGCCGCGGTAACGGCGACATCGAGGTGAGCCTGTCGCACAACAACGGAACCGCATGGACGAATCCGGTGCCGGTAAGCGTGAACCCGAACGGAACTCTCGCGGCGAACAACCAGTTCTTCCCTTGGATCGCTGTGGACGGGAAGGGGAAGTTCCAGGCGATCTGGCTCGACCGCCGCCCCGATCCGAACAACCACAACATCACCGCGTTCCAGGCGACCTCGACCGACGACGGGCGCACCTGGCTCAACTTCCGGATCGGCGCTGGTCTCTGGAATCCCGACCAGGGCTTCTTCAAGTCCGGTGCGTTCATCGGCGACTACAGCGGACTTGCTGCGAACACGACGGCCGTCTATCCGTCGTGGACCGACGGCTCGGCCAACGCGGTCAACCAGACGGGTACCGGCGAGACCGACATCTTCACCAACGTGGAGTTGTCTCCCTAAGCAAGCCGGCGCGCGAGGCTGCCGACGTAATCCGCCAAGATGCGTTGCCGCGGTCCGCACTTCGAGGTCTCCGGCGATACACATCGGTCGACACGCGCGCGATCGTGCACGCATTGTGGCGCTATCGGCACGCGCAAGAAAGACGGACCGATCTGGCCGCGTGTCACGCCCACGGGCGCAAACCGGGGTGAGTGTGGGTGCGGTCTCCGCGATTGTTCGCAGCGTCGGGCACTACCCCTCAGTGCTCAAA
>JAUZEI010000492.1 GCA_030839105.1 Actinomycetota bacterium | reverse complement strand
CGGATCATCCGCCGCCGAGCTTCCGGAGTCGACCGCGGTCGTCGCGATGTGACCGATCTCGCTGCTCGCGCTCCGGGTCTCGCCGGGGGACCAGCAGCGATGCCTCGTGGATAAGCACTGCGGTTTGTGCCTCGGTGAAACCGTGCTGGCGCCGGAGCTCGTATCCGATCACCGTCGGGGAGACGTGCATCCGCAGCAGGTCTGTCGCCGTTTCGAGTGCGCGGTCGTACGCGACGAGCGGACTCGCCGCGTACCGATCCGAATTGACTGCCATGCCGCCGTCCATCGCGCCATCTTCCACTGGCCCGGCCGGCGCGGGAAGAGACGCCATCGAATCGTGTCGCAAGTCACCGCAGCTCGGCGGCGCGTGTGGCCGGGGTCAACGCCATTCCGGTGGTCTGCGCGGCGCGGCCGGGGATCGTCTCGTACAAGGATCGTGACCGCGAGCCGGTTCGTCACGCGGTGACCTCGGATTCGAGCACAACCGTTGCGCCGGGCTCAGCGCGCTTGCCACTCCGGCGGTCGCTTCTCCGCGAAGGCGCGGCCGCCCTCGGCGGCATCTTCGGTCGTGGCCGCCAGCTTGCGCATCGTCTCGCCGAAGCGGATCGCCTCGAGCGGCGGCAAGTGCTGCGACCGCACCGCCACCTCCTTGATCGCGCGCTGGGCCAAAGGCGCACCGGCCGACAATCGGGCTGCGAGGCGCCGCGCCGCCGGCATGAGGTCGTCGGCTTCCACGACCGACCCGACCAGACCGATCTCCTTGGCGCGCGTCGCGTCGATGCGCTCGCCGGTCAGGAGCAGTTCCATCGCATCGTGCCAACGCAGCCGTTGCGGCAGGCGGATCGCCCCGACGATCGTCGGCACGCCGATCCGGACCTCGGGAAAGGCGAACGACGCCTCCTCGCTCGCGATCACGAAATCGCACCACGTCACGAGCGTGAGTCCGTAGCCGAGGCAGTAGCCATTGACCGCGGCGATGACCGGCTTGAAGATCTCCCATCCGCTCTCGAACGAGTTGATCGTCGGCTTCTCCCAGAACGTGCCCGGAAAGTCGCCCGCCGAACCGGCGCCGTCTCGGAGATCGGCACCGGCGCAGAAGGCCTTGCCCGCGCCGGTCACGATCGCGATCCAGGCATCCTCTTCGTCGCGGAAGCGGCTGAACGCGTCGTTGAGATCGCGTCGCATCTCGCCGTTGATCGCGTTCAACGCATCCGGTCGGTTGTACGTGATCGTCGTGACGTGTCCGTCGAGCTCGTACTGCACGGTGTCGCCCACGTCGTCATTCGTACCCTTTGGCGCCCGCGTCCGCAACGCCGGTCGTTCTCGGACAGCGCTCCCGAACACGCCGGCAAAATCTGTTCCCCGCTCGCCGACGCGCCGATACGTTGCAACCATGAGCACACACGCCGAGAAGTGCGACCGGTTTCTGGCTCTCCACCACGGCGACGCACCCTTGCTCCTCCCGAATGCCTGGGATCCCGGGACGGCGAAGGTGTTCGCGCACCTCGGGTTCTCCGCGTTCGCGACGACGAGCGCGGGCCACGCCGCCACACTCGGACGCCTCGACGGCCACGTCACCCTTGCCGAGATCCTCGAGCACGCGACTGCACTCGCGAGTGCCACCGACATCCCGCTCAACGTCGACTTCGAGAACGCCTTCGCCGATGACCCGGCCGCGGTGGCCGTCAACATCGGAAAGCTGGTCGCGACCGGCGCCGCGGGCGGTTCGGTCGAGGACTACTCGCGCAAGCGGGACGACCCGATCTACGAACGCTCCCTCGCGGCGGAGCGGGTGACCGCCGCGGCAGAAGCCGCGCACGGCTCCGGACCGCACTTCGTCATCACCGCCCGGGCCGAGAACCTGCTGCACGGCCGGTCCGACCTCGCCGACACCATCGCGCGATTGCAGGCCTACCAGGCGGCCGGCGCCGACGTCCTGTACGCGCCGGGACTGTCGAACATCGACGACATCCGCTCCGTCGTCTCATCCGTTGATCTGCCGGTCAATGTGCTCGCGCTCCCGAACGTGCCACCGGTCGCCGACCTCGGAGCTGCAGGGGTGCGGCGGATCTCGGTCGGCAGCGGGTTCAATCTCGTCGCCCTCGGCGCGACCGTCGAGGCTGCGAAGGAATTTCTCGAGAGCGGCACGTACGGTTTTTGGAGCCTGGCCGCGTCAGCCGGACCCGCCCGCGACGCCTTCCGCTGACGGCGCACCGGTAGGCGACGGCTGATCAGTCGTGCGCCATCGCAACGGCGGGCGCAGCCGTCGTGAGACCGGCCGCCGAACCGCTGAATGTCAGGCCGAACGCGAACACGCCGCCATCGCCCGCGACGAACCGGTATCCCGCGCCCTGACCCTCCATCCCGACGATCGGCGAAACGAGGCGAATGTCGCCCGTCGAACCCTTGAACGCCGCGTCGCCGAACGAGAACACCCCGCCGTCTCCGGCGACGGTCCAGTATCCGCGCCCCGTCGGCGTGCGCGCCATGCCCACCATCGGCTGATTCAGACGTTGACCCCCCATCGAGCCGCGGAACTTCGCGTCGCCGAACGCGAAGATCCCGCCGTCGGACGCGACCAACCAGTAGCCGGCCGTTGCGCGGCCCGCCATGCCGACGATCGGGCGCGCGAGCGAGACGCCGACGAGGGAACCGCAGCCGGGCGCACCACCGAAGGGGAAGATGTTGCCGTCGCTTCCCGCAACCCAGTACCCGTTGTGGTTCTTCTGCCGCAGACACGCGTTCGGCGCGTGCGGAGGTACACCCGAAGGACCCGCATACGCGCTGATCGCACCCAAGGTCGGTACGAGTACGAGTCCGAGCGCGGCGGAGGGGGCGGCGAAGTGAGCGACCGGCCCGACCGGGAAGGTCTTGCGCACGGCGCCGGTCGCGGGATCGAGCACGTACATCGTTCCCGACACCCGGTCGATCGACCAGAGGCTCCCCGCCGCGAGGATCGGTGATCCCGCGGCGCCGGTGTTCGGACCGGTCCAACCGAGCGACATCGTCCGGTGTGCGACGTCGACGTTGACCTCCTGAATGTGATTCAGGCACGGCACGAAGAGGCGTGAGCCGTCGAAGGCGTTGGTCCCGAAGGCCTCGACTCCGTTGCACATGTGCAACGACTTCAGGGCCGTCATCGAGTTCGTGTCGACGAGGAAGCCGGTCTGCTGCTTCCCGATCTGGAACAGCATGTTGTTCGGGAGGATGGACGGCGCGACCGATGACAGATCGTTGTCGCCGCCGGGGAAGGTCTTGAAGGCGCCGGTGCGGTGCATCCCCGCCGTGTTGTCGAACTTCAGGACGCTCTCACCGAAGTTCCCGTTGGTCGGGTCGGGGTTGCCCGTCGACACGTACACGTTGCCGCGGGTGTCGATACTCGCTCCGCCGGTCGCCCAGATCGCGCCGAGACCCTGCGTGGGTGTGACGTTGAACGCAACCTTGCCGTGACCACCCTCGTCGAGGGACACCAACCAACCGTGGTACGGACCGCAGTCACCCGAGTATCCGCCGTAGCCGATGTAGACGCGACCGTTGCCCAGCGCGAGGCCGGCGCGCTGCTGGATGTTCAACGGGTTCTGCGGCGCCCCCGGATCGGCGTTCGCCGAGACCTTCAGCGCGCCTGTGAGCGTGTCGAGCCCCATCAGCTGGTGATGGATGCTCCGGAACCCGTCCTGGATCGTGACGAGCACGAAGATCGTGTGCGTGTTCGTGTCGATCACCGGCGTCGACAGAATGCCCAAGGGGTCGACGTTGCCGCAGCCCGTCTGCGCAGGGACGTTGCGCATCGGCGCGCCGAGGTGACGGGACCAGAGGATGCCTCCGTCGTGAGCGTCGAGCGCGTACACCGTGTTGTTCTCGGTCGCGGTGAAGATCCGTCCGTTGTAGGCGAGAGGCTGCGCGTACACGGCCGCATCCACCGAACGCGACCAGGCGTGATGAACCGGTAGCAGCTGCGGCTCGGACGTGTCGTTACCCGTGCGTTGCGCGTTGCCGTTGTAGACCGGCCACGCCGAGTTGGCCACAGCGGGAGTCGCCGAGACACCCAGCACGAGTCCGAGCGCGGTAATGAGGATGGCGATGCGGCGAAGGGTCATGAGCATGAGTCTCGCCTGCGCGCCGGGTCGAGCAGTGTCACCCCGCGGTGCCCTGCGCGCCGCGCCGCCGAAATGAGGTCACGATGCCGCTGTCGAGCACGCTGACTGGGACGATGCGCTGCGCAACGCTCAGCTCGAAGCCGACGGCATCGTCGGCGAGGTCGTGTTCCCGAACACCGTGCCGCCGTTCTGCCCCAGCTTCGTGCTGTTCGCCCGGCCTCCCTAGCCGGACGAGTACGAGCACCGGCGGGCCGGTCTCCGCGCGCACAACCGTTGGCTCTCGGATTGGTGCGCGCGTTGTTCGGAACGGCGCGCCGGTACGCAGCGACCGTTCGTGCAGCTGTTGCTGTCGGGCGTGTTCGAACGTCATCCGCGTTTGCAGTTCGTAATGACGGAGATCGGCTGCGCGTGGTTGCCGCCGAGGCTCGAGCGCTTCGACGCGCTCATCAAGAAGATCAACACGACCGGATCGACGGGCGAGCTGCGCTACACCGACGAGCACAAGCTGCTCGTCTCGCCAGCGAGTACTTCCGCCAGAACTGTTGGGTCGGTGTGAGCCAACCCGGCCCTGAAGACGCATGCGCGCGCGACGCGATCGGTATAGATCGGTTCATGTTGGGCAGCGATCATCAACACGACGAAGGAACGTGGCCGTTCACGCGTGAACTCTCCGTCAATTGTTTCACGACACCGACCCGAACGAGTTACAACAATTTCTCGCAGGGGAACGCGGCACGCTTATACGACTTTTCGCTCGAAGATCTCGCGCCGTTAGCGGCAGAGTTCGGACCCATAGTGGCGGAGTTGCACCAACCACTCGCCGCGTTACCGGATGACGCGAATGAAGCGTTGTTGAAGTCCGTGCCGCGCGCCTGACTACGACCAGCCACTTTGCTCCGATCCGCATATCGCGTGCGCGCGTAGGGCACACTGCGACCCATGCCCGAGCGGAGTAGTTCCTTTCTTCAACGATGCGCTTCCGTAGTCGCCGCGTTCGTTCTTGTCGGTGCACTCGCCGGTTGCGCCCAGGTACGAGCGAGGACCGGAGGTGCTGCTTCGTCGACTCCACCTCCTACCTCCACCGAACAGCGACTCGTCGATGCGGTCAACTGGTTCCGCGGCGAACACGGTCTCGGCGCGCTTCAAGCGAACTCCAACCTCGGGGACAAAGCGCGGTTGTGGTCGGCGTGGATGGCGGGCGGCGGTTGCGGTATCGGCGCGAACGGCAACCCGAACATCTGTCACTCCGACTTGGCGAGCGGTATCAACGCGGGCTGGACACGCCTCGAGGAGAACGTCGCGTCCGCGTCGCCGAAGACGAACATCGACGGGATCATCGGCGGGTTCGCGCAGTCGAAGGCGCATGCCGACAACATGCTGAACCCGCAGATCACGTCGGTCGGGGTCGGTGTCGCCTACGTGGGGAACGCGGTGTACGTCGCGGAAGAGTTCATGTCGCGCTGAGCGCGGCCGTGAGCGCGACCGCCTCCACGCCCATTCGGGTCACGAGTCCCGGCACGATGCGGCGTTCCGCGGTTCCTCCGACGAGCGGCACCTTGACGAAGAACTCGCCGTCGATGCGGCGCCGAGTGCCGGTCGGAATGGCTTCCAGCCGCACGTCGGCCGACCCGTGTAGGCGTTCCGGCTCGGATT
>JAUZEI010000448.1 GCA_030839105.1 Actinomycetota bacterium | reverse complement strand
TTCGGCGCATCGCCCGACCTCGCGATGATCGATCCCCAGCGCACGATCGGCGCGGTACGCGCCGCGCGCCGGCGTGTGTGCGAGGTCGCCGCCACCGGGGCGCGCATCGCGATCGCGACATCGGCGCCGGCGTCGCTGGTGACATTGCACCTGGCCTTCGCCCGGCTCGCAGCCGATCACGGGGGCGAGGTCGTCGATCTCGCCGATTTCGGCCCGATCCGGGCCGACGGTCGCAATCCCCGCTGGCTGCGTTGGGTCGGCGGTGTCGCGGTGGTGAGCGACCGCGACGCGTTGTGCGCGACGCGCGACGGCGAGGTCGCGCGGGAGTGGATGTTCGCGATGCCCCGGCCCGCGCTCGTGATCGCCGACGGTCCCTTCGCCGAGGTGGCGTGGGAGAGCGGTGTCGAGGTGGTGGCGTTCGCGGGGCTCGATCGTCTCGGGGTCGCGGTCGCGACCGCCACTGCACGCCGCGAAACGGGCGTGGTGGTCCCGATGTGCACCGATCGCGCCGCTCGTGCCTATCGGGTGCTCGAGGACCTCGTGGCTGGCGGTGGGGCGGATCCGAAGCCCCGGGCGCCGGACCGCGAGACCGGTTTGTGACGTCTCACACACAACGGGAGTTGACGCTCGACAACTCCGATCCCACCGGCGTACGCTGACTTTTCAGCGGGCAAGGGAGTAGGGAGTTCCGCGTGAGCAATGGATTGAGCAAGTCGCGCTTTCTCACGGTGCAGGAAGTCGCGGACCTGATGCGGGTGTCGTCGATGACCGTCTACCGGTTGATCAAGGCCGGTGAGCTACCCGCGGTGCGGGTCGGCCGGTCGTTCCGGGTATCGGAACCCGACGTCGACACGTATCTGTCTTCGCGCTACACGCAAGCGGGATAGTTCGTTCGGAGGGACGCTCGGGAGTGGGACGGGACGGCCTCGGCGCTAGCGTCGGGTCGTGCCCGATCGCCCTCCGTTCGTCTCGTTTCTCTCGGACTACGGGCGGGTCGACGAGTTCGTAGGTGTCTGTCACGGAGTGATGCTCGACGTCACCCCCGACCTGCGGATCGTCGACATCACACACGACATCGGGCCCTTCGACATCCGGGCCGGGGCGCTCGCGCTCGTGCGAGCGGTGCAGTACCTACCCGACGGCGTCGTCCTGGCGGTGGTCGATCCGGGGGTGGGTACCGACCGGCGTTGTATCGCGGTCGAGGTCGATGGGGGCTTCCTCGTCGGCCCCGACAACGGTCTGCTCGCGCCCGCGGTCGCCATGGTCGGCGGGCCGGGTCGCATCGTCGCTCTCGACAACCCCGAGTACCAACTCGTCGCGCCGGGGGCGACCTTTGCCGGCCGCGACATCATGGCGCCCGCGGCCGCGTATCTCGCGAGCGGTGTCTCCATCGACGCGCTGGGCACGCCGATCGACGCCTCCGGTCTGGCGCCCGGACTGGTGCCCTTGCCCCAAGAAGCCGACGACGGCACGATCTCGGGCGAGGTTCTCTGGGTCGACCGCTTCGGCAACTGTCAGCTGAACATCGCACCCGAGCAACTCGTCGAACGGGGGGTCATGCCCGGCGGATACGTCGGTGTGACGATCGGCGGCGACGACCGTCGCGCGCACTGGGTGCCGGCCTTCGCCGACGCCAAGCCCGCCGAGCTGGCGCTGCTCGTCGACTCCTACGGCATGTGCGCGCTCGCGCTCGATCAGCGTTCCGCCGCCGCGGAGCTGAAGTTGCGCGCCGGGAGGACCCTCACCGTCGTGGCGTTGCCGGAGGAGCGGCCGTGAGGTGGGGGACGAGCCTCGTGCTCGTGTTGTTGTTGATCCTGATCCTGGCGGCCGCGCTCTCGCAGTTCGTCTTCCACGTCGGATAGTTCTCACGGAGAGTGGTCGTTTTCCTTAAAGGTGCCCCAGTTCGGTGTCGTTACCTTGCGTACAGCGAAGGGGACTGGGCACTGACGGGGGCTGGCACCAACGGCGCCTCGACGGCTTCCCGGCTGCTTCGCAAGGAGATCGGGTTCCGGTCGTGGGTGTGGGCGTGTGGCCACTCGGGAAATCCGAGTGACCACGCAACGTAGCCTCCCAGCCCGCCCCAAAAACGTCCGCAACTGCGGCCGGGACCTGTTTCTCCAACACTCGCCCGCTTCTTCGGGGAGCGGCCGGGGAGCTCTCATCGGGAGCGCTCCTCGCGTAGCCTCCCGCACCGTGAACCTCGCTGCGGTGTTGCTGGCAACCGCCGAATCCGACCCTGACCGGCCCGCGCTCACGGGCCCGGAACCCGTGTCCTTCGGGCAGCTCGCGGCCCGGGCGGCGACGCTCGCATCGGCGGTCGCCGAGCGCGTCGGCACCGGCGACCGGGTGGCGATCGTGGCCGGCAACGAGACCGCGTTCGTCGTCGCGTATCTCGCCACGTTGCTCGCCGGGGCCATCGCCGTACCGCTCAACGTCGGCTCGCCTTCGCAGGAGCTCGGACGGGAGCTGGCGGCGGTCGAGCCCGTGCTGGTGCTGGCCTCGAGCGCAAACGCGGATCTCGCCCGGCGCGCCGTCTCCCACCCCGGAACCCGTGTCGAGGAATCTTCCGAAGAATCTTCGACACGGGTGATTCCTGTGGTCGTGGTCGACGACGGCCCACCCGAGAAGTCGCCTGAGAATTCGCCGGCGAGGGTGCGGGCGGTCCCCAAGGACGCGAGCGATCTCGCGGTCCTGCTCTTCACGGCCGGAACTGCCGGCGCCCCCAAGCCCGCGATGCTCACCCACGGCTCGCTCCTCGCGAACATCGAGCAGATGCAGTCGCATCCGGGCCTGCGGATCGACCCGGCCGACGTCGTGCTCGGCGTCCTCCCCCTCTTTCACGTATACGGGTTGAACGTCGTGATCGGTCTCGCGCTGCGCGCCGGCGCGGCCGTCGCGCTCGTCGACCACTTCCATCCGGTCGAGACGCTGGCTCGCGTCCGCGCCGACCGCGTCACCGTCGTGGCCGGTGTCCCCGCCGTCTACGACGCCTGGATCGGACTCGACGTGGAAACCGCACCGGGCGCTTCGTTCGCCACCGTGAGGTTGTGCGTCTCGGGCGCGGCGACACTCCTCGACGGCACCAGATCGGCGATGCACGACCGCTTCGGCGTCACGGTGCACGACGGCTACGGGTTGACCGAGGCGTCGCCGGTCGTGACGACGACCGCCGTCGCCGCGGTCCCCAAGCCCGGATCGATCGGCCCGCCTCTCCCAGGCATCGAGGTTCGCCTCCTCGACAGCCAGGGCAACCCCGCGCTCGAGGACGATCCCGGGCAGATAGTGGTCCGCGGCGCCAACGTCTTCGCGGGCTACTGGAACGACGCCTCCGCGACTTC
>JAUZEI010000332.1 GCA_030839105.1 Actinomycetota bacterium | reverse complement strand
GGCGCTGCCCCCGGTGATCGTCTACGGCACGCGCGAGCAACAGGAACGGTGGATCCCCCCGACGCTGCACGGTGAGATCACCTGGTGCCAGCTCTTCAGCGAGCCGGGCGCGGGCTCCGACCTCGCGTCGCTGTCGACGCGCGCGACGCGCGTCGAAGGGGGCTGGCTCCTGAACGGCCAGAAGGTCTGGACGTCGATGGCCAAGGAGGCGGAGTGGGGCATCTGCCTGGCGCGCACCGACGCCGACGCGGCCAAGCACGACGGCATCTCGTGCTTCATGGTCGACATGAAGACCCCCGGCATCGACATCCGTCCGCTGCGCGAGCTCACCGGCATGGCGATGTTCAACGAGGTCTTCTTCGACGACGTCTTCGTTCCCGAGGACTGCCTCGTCGGCCGTGAGAACGACGGCTGGCGCGCGGCGCGCACGACCCTCGCCAACGAGCGCGTCTACATGGGCTCCGGCAACACGATCGGCGGCGGGGTCGTCGGGGTGCTGAAGGCCCTCGAGGCCCGCGGTCGGGCCGACGATCGCCTCGCCCTCGCCGAGGCCGGCGATCTGGTCGTCACCGGTCATGCGCTGTCGGCGCTCGGCTTTCGCCTGACGCTCGCGGCCCTCGCCGGCGCCGACCCCTCCGGTTCGGAGGCGGCCGTCCGCAAGCTCCTCGGCGTGCAGCACGACCAGCACGTCCAGGAGGTCGGCATGCAGATCGCCGGGATCGAGGCCATGGCGGCCGAGGGCGACGACTCCGGGTGGTCCGCGTCGTTCCTGTTCAACCGGTGCCTCACCATCGCCGGCGGCACCAGCGACGTACAGCGCAACGTGATCTCGGAACGTCTGCTCGGTTTGCCTCGCGATCCGTAGCGAATGTCCGAAAAGGACCGATGGAGGCAACCGGGGTCCTGAACTGGGGCGGCGCGACAGCCGTCGCGACAGTCGCAGTAGTCCGATTTCGTCCCACCCGGGTCCGCGGGCGATCGCGCGTGAAACGGGAACGGATCGACGTGGATCTGGTGCAAGCGGATCTGGTGCAAGCGGATCTGGTGCACGAGCACGCGCTCCACGAGGAGGCGGACGGGGATCGCGAAGTCAGAAGGGAACGACCGATGCCAATGACAACGCAGCTCCCGACGAGTACCGCCGGCGGACCGGCCGCGACCGCCGCCCCGCCGACGGGATTGCCCGCCGAGCAGCTCTACACCTGGCTCGAATGGGTGCAGGACGACCTGCGCCGGCTCGAAGCGCGCCTCGAGTACCTCGAGTCCGCCCGGGCGCAGCTCCGCGAGCAGGAGCGGCTCTTGAGCGAGCTGTTGCACACGTCGGGCCCCCTCGCCCGGTAACGCGGCGCGCCGCCGAGCTCGCGCCGAAGAAGTTGACGCCGGCGTCAGGGAACCGATAGTCGTAGCGGTGCATGGGAGAACGCGCACTCGACTACGACGACGTCTCTACCGGTGATGCCGGGCCGCCGATCAGCCATCCGCTGACGCGCACCGACCTGGTCATGTACGCGGGCGCGAGCGGTGACTTCAACCCGATGCACCACGACGAGATCGCCGCGCAGCAGGCCGGCTTGCCCTCGGTGTTCGGCCACGGGATGTTCACCGCCGGACTGCTGGCGACGGCGGTCACCAACTACGTCGGCATCGGCAATCTGAAGTCGTACCGGGTGCGGTTCACGAAGCAGACCTGGCCGGGCGAGGTGCTCACCACGACGGTCACGGTGCGCGAGAAGCGGGCCGGCAACGAGGTCGTGCTCGACTGCTCGGTTGCGAACGACCAGGGCGAGACCAAGATCCAGGGCGAAGCGGTCGCGGTGCTCGCGTGACACAGGCGACACCGCGTTTCGATCTTCCTTCGACCGATGCGGAGACGCAGCCCTTCTGGGACGGGTTGAAGGACGGAAAGTTCCTCCTCCGCCACTGCGACGCCTGCGGGCGCGACCACTACTACCCGCGCCCGTTCTGCCCCGACTGCTGGAGCGACCGGGTCTCGTGGAAAGAGGCGTCGGGGCGCGGCAAGATCTACACCTACTCCGTCGTGCACGTGAACGATCTGCCGCCGTTCAACGAGCGCGTGCCGTATGTCGCAGCCATCGTTGAGCTCGAAGAGGGTCCGCGGGTGATGACCAACATCGAGGGCCTGCCGTTCGACGAGCTGCGCGCCGACGTTCCCGTCGTCGTCGACTACAAGCCGATCTCGGACGACGTGACGATTCCCGTGTTCCGTCCCGCGAGCTGAACCGTTAGCGTCCGGGACCGTGAACGAGGACGAACAAGACTGGAATTTCCCGTTCGAGGAGCCCCTCCACGAGGTGTTCCCCCAGCTGCACTCCGCGCAGAACGCGTGGATGGCGCAGATCGATTCGCTCACGGTGCCGGATCGCAAGACGCACGAGCTCATCCGGCTCGTGGTGACCGTCGGGATTCGGAATCCCGAAGGCGTCCGCCGGCACGCACGCCTGGCGCGTGAGGTTGGCGCGTCGTGGGAGGAGATCCTCGGATCGATCATGCTCACGGTTCCCGGCCACGGACTCTTGCCCGCGGTTGCCGCGATCCCGCACGCGCGGCGCGGTTACGAAGAAGCACTCGAAGCCGAACAGGAGTAAGCGTGACCGATGTCGACGAGACGGCGACGCCGTTTCGCATCCTGCCCAAACTCACCGACAACAACCGTGACTTCTGGACGGGTGGTGAGCGGGGCGAGTTGCGCTTCTGGCGGTGTCAGGACTGCGGCTATTACATCCACCCGCCGCAACCGCTCTGCCCGATCTGTCACTCGAAGAACCTGAAGACGGAGGCGGTGTCGGGGCGCGCGACGCTCGCATCGTTCTCGGTCAACCATCAGCCGTGGATGCCGGGCCCCGAGCTTCCGTACGTCGTCGCGATCGTCGAAATCATCGAACAACCTTCGGTACGCCTCACGACGAACCTCGTGAACTGCCCGATCGACGAGGCGCACATCGACATGGAGCTGCGCGTCACCTTCGAACACCATCCCGATCCCGACGGCGATATCTACATCCCGCTGTTCGAGCCGGGGGAGTGACGGTCATGGACGAGAACGACATCATCGA
>JAUZEI010000330.1 GCA_030839105.1 Actinomycetota bacterium | reverse complement strand
CGGCACATGAGCACGTCGGGAAAATTCAGGGAGGCGGCATGCACGCGTAGGCGCACGTCACCGGGCCGCACCTGGGGCTCGGGCCGGTCCTCGAGCACCATCACCTGCTCGGGCTCGCCGAGCTCGTGCACCCTCAAGGCCTTCATGATCCGCAACTCTCGTGGCTCACAATGCGCGAGTCTCGCAGACTTCGCGCAAGACTTCCCGAGTGGAACTGACGGCGACGCGCATGGTTGCCGGCGGTGATGCGCTCGCCCGCGCCGACGACGGCCGGGTCGCGCTGATCGACGGCGCCCTTCCTGACGAACGAGTTCGAATCGAGGTCACGGCCGACAAGGCAGACATGCTGCGCGGCCGCGTCGTCGAGGTGCTCGAGGCATCCCCGGCGCGAGTCGTGCCGCCGTGCGTCCACGCCCGGGAGGGCTGCGGCGGTTGCGGCTGGCAGCACGTCGCCACCGAGACCCAGCCCCGCCTCAAGCTCGAGATCATCCGCGACGCGCTCAGCCGCATCGCGCGCATCGCCGACCCGCCACTTGCCGAACCGGTCCTGCTGCCCACGGAGGGCTTCCGCACGACCGTGCGCGCACTCGTCGTCGACGGCAAGCCCGCGTTCCGCAAGCACCAGTCGCACGACCCCGTCCTCGTTGCGTCGTGCCTGGTCGCCCATCCGGCGATCGACGAACTGCTGCGCGAAGGACACTTCGGCCGCGCGTCCGAGGTGACCCTGCGCGTGGGCGTGGGCACGGGCGAACGCGCCGCGCTCGCGGAACCGGCGGACATGATCATGGATCTCCCGCCCGATGTCATGCGGGGCAAGAACGCGATGGTGCACGAGGTCGTCGACGGCCATTCGATGCGCGTGTCGATCAACTCGTTCTTCCAGAGCCGCACCGACGGCGCCGAGACGCTCGCCCGGCTGGTGCGCGAGTCCACCGGGCCCGACCGCGTCATCGCGGATCTCTACTGCGGGGTCGGGCTGTTCGCGGTGACTGCCGATCGGCCCAAGCGCGTCGTCGCAGTCGAGCGCGGGCGCTCCGCGGTCGCGGACGCGAAGCACAACCTCAAGGGTCGGGACGCGCGCATCGTGCGCTCCGACGTCGGCAAGTGGATGGGGAACAAGGTCGACGTCGTCGTCGCCGATCCGAGCCGGGCCGGGCTCGGGCGCGAAGGTGCGCGGGCGGTGCTCGCGTGCGATCCCGAACGGATCGTCCTGGTCTCGTGCGACGCGGCCGCCCTCGCGCGCGACGTCGGATTACTCGTCGGCGCCGACTATTCGCTCACGTCGGTGACCCTCGTCGACCTGTTCGCCCACACCCCGCACATCGAGTGCGTGACAGTTCTCGATCGGTAATTCGCCTCGACCCGGTGCGGGCACCGGTACCGATGCCGAGAACGCGAACTACTCGAGCTGCTGTTCGAGCTTGGTGAGCGCTTCTTCCTCGGAGACGTTCAACGCGAAGCTCAACTCGGACACCAGAATGCCGCGGGCGCGGACGAGCATCGCCTTCTCGCCGGCGGAGAGACCCTTGGTGACCTCCCGTAGTGCGAGGTTCCGCACGACCTCGGCGACCTGGTACACGTCGCCGCTCTTCAGCTTCTCCTGGTGGTTCTTGAACCGCCGGCTCCAGTTGGTCGGCTCGCGCACGTCCTTCTTGGAGAGCAGCTGGAAGAGGTCGTCGATGTCCTCGACGGAGATCGGGGGACGCATGCCGACGTCTTCGGCTTTGTTCGAGGGAACGGCGAGCGTGAGGTCGCCGTTCGCGACCCGAAGCACGAGGTATTCGGTCTTCTCGCCGAACGCCTCGCGCATCTCCTTGCGTTCGATCACCGCGGCCCCGTGATGGGGATAGACGACCCGGTCACCGACTTTGAACGCCATGCCACTCCATGATCGAAATTCCGGCGTCGAAATCCGTAAATCGGGACGCCACGCGACCAGGCATGATACCAGGCGACCGGGATACGCCGGTTTCTCGGACTCAGGCGTTTTTCGCGGCGCGCTCGGCGTCGATCCACGCCTTCACGACGGGTGCGAAATTCGCAGGGTTGTACGCGTCCTCCTCGGAGGAAAACTTCATGTCGCCCGCGTACTTGAGGACGGTGAGGTTGTAGGCCTGGTAGACCTCGCCGTCACCGGGGTCGCGGAAACGGTTCTCGATCTGGCAGATCCACCACCCGCGCTCCTCGTCGCACACGCACCAGTCGTGCGGGAACTCCTTCATCTCGGAGTTGGGCCACTCGGCCATCGTCTTGGTGATCCACTCGTAGATGTTCTCGCGCCCCTGCATCGTTCCGTAGTGATGCTCGACGTAGGTCGCGTCCTCGGTGAAGTTGTCGGCCCACGCACGCCAGTCGTTGGTACGGCCGGCCTCCTGCGCGACGTCGTGGTAGTGGTCGTGCGCTCGCTGCAACTCATCTCGTGTCCATCGGCCCATGCGCCCAGCTTCGCCCATCGCACGGGCGCTTGTCACACCGCCGTTCGAGGGCGGCGGGACCTCGGACACGTCAGGTTGCGGCGGGCACGTCGATCAGGTGATGGACCACGTCGTGGAGGGCGTAGCGCGCGAGCGATTCGAGGGTGAACCGCGCGCCGTCACTCCGTCGGCCGGGTCGGATCCACTGTTCGGGGCCGAGACCGTGGAAACGGTCGGCGAAACCCGAGGCGGCGTCGGCGAGCTCGAGCGCGACGCGGGCCGGATCCTGGGTGTCGTACGCGTCTTCGACCGCCGTCGCATCCTGATCCCAGTTGGGGAACACCGGGTCCGCTTCCACGAGCACGAGGTCGACCCGGCCGGTCATGATGCGGAACACGTCGCGCACATGGCACCCGTACTCGAGCGGCGACCACGTCGCGTCGTCGGGCCGGATGGGGACGCCGGCGCTCGCAAGGATGCGCTGCCAGGCGGCGGCGTTGGCACGCACCATCGGTACGACGTCGGCGCGCCCGATCGCACGCGCATCGAACCCGCACTCGGCACAAGGCCGTTCGAGCACCCAGGTCCAGTTCTTGGTGTCCGGGACGATCGACATGGGCGCGAAAGTAGATCAGCCGCCGGCCCCGCACCTCCGCTTTTCCGACTGCAACGGCTTCAGCGATCTTCGTGATCGGCGGGCACGTCCTCGAACAGGAGGAACCACGCGATGTTGACGCCGACGAAGATCAGCAGGGCAAGGAGAATCGCTTCGGCGCGGACCGCATTGATCGACGAGTCGAAGCTGTTCACGACCCCGGGTGCGATCGCGATCAACGCGACCAGGGCGTAGAGAGCCGCGGCCGCGGCGTAGCCGACGGTTCCATACACCGTCCGCTTCGACGCGACCTGCAGGACGGTCAGAATCAAGACTCCCGCCAGCGCGACGACACCGAAGCTGAGACGCCACAGCGCTTGGCTGTTCGGGTCGACCAGCGAAAGGAGACTCATGAGGCCGGGAAGCGCGAACTGCAGCCAGACCGCATAACCGCGCCGGCGATGGTCGGCGCTGGCCCTCCACTCGGAATGCCGCGTCTGCACCACGACCACCCACAGACCGAGCAGCGTGAAGCTGACCGGCGCGAGCGCGAGATAGAAGTCCCTCAACATCGGCACTGATTGTCCCACGCCGGCCCGCGTGGGAGCGCGCAAAATTCGGCGCGTCGAAACGGTCGCGTAATGGTCGCCGGCAGGAATTCGCACTCCGCCGGTGCGGTGACGATCAAACTCCATTGCATGGTCGCCGCGGCGGCGTCTTCTATTCGGCGGGATGCTGCATCATCGTGTGCAGAGGACGATGGAGCGATCGCGGCGCCGACGCGTCGGGCACCGCGTGCACCGACTCGACCACGGCGCCGGGGACGACCGCCGACGAGACCTCCGCACTTCCTGTGATCTCGGTCGGCCACGCTTCGGCGACTCCGACGATCGTCGTCAGCGACGCGTAGCCGGCGTCGACGAGACCCTGATCGGAATCCGGAGGTGCCGGCACCCCCGTCGCGCGCAGTTCGAACTGCAGACCACCGCTACCCGCCTCCGCGATGGCCGCGCGCACCGACCCGAACGCGGCCAGCCGGGCCCAGCGCACCCCGAGCACGTCGTCGTAGTCGAGCGCGGGCACGTTGAGATTGAGCACGCTGCGCGGCGGCGCATCGAGCAGCATCGGGAGCACGTCGAGCGCGATGCGGACCGCGGTGTCGAAGCGGTACGGATCGGAGACCCCGACGCTCACCGCCAGCGCGGAGCACCCGAAGCTCTGCGCGGTCAAAGCGGCGCCGACGGTTCCCGAGTGAAGGATCGCACGCCCGGTGTTGCATCCGGGGTTGACACCGGAGACGACGATGTCGGGCGGATCGCCGAACGCACCGAGTCGACCGGCGCACACGCACAGGCCGGGCGGTCCGTCGATCGCGTAGGCGGTGATGTGCTCACAACCCGGCATCTCGACCTTCTCGACGTCGAGATGCTGGTCGGCATGGACCAATCCGATCGCGGCGCCGATGCCGCTGCGATCACAGTCGGGTGCGACCACAGTCACGTCGAAGCCCGCGTCGTCGAGCCCGGCCGCCAGGAGGTGCAGCCCCGCCGACTCGATCCCGTCGTCGTTCGTAACGAGGACGCGCGTCACGAGTGGCAGTGATCGCCGTCACTCGGCGGCACGTCGAGCGCCGGATTGCGATCGAAGAAACCGAAGGGCGACAGCAGGAACCCGCTGTACTCGACGGGCATCACGGGCCAGTCCTCGGGTCGCACGAAGTGCGTGACACCGAACGAGTACCAGACGACGAGATCGGTGTTGGCGATCGACCGGTCGTTCGCGGTCCAACTCGGCAGTCCGTCGGCACCGGGATGCTGGTTCGGGTACTCACCCGCGGCGCGCCTTTCGTGCGGGGAGTACGGGGTGACCCACAGATTGTGCTGGGCGAAGGTGGCCCGTTTGGCGACCGACGAGTCGGGATGCGCGAGCATCGTCGGCGTGGACATCGTCGGGACCAACTTGTACGACGTCGGCTGCCCGAGCCCGTTGCGCGC
>JAUZEI010000320.1 GCA_030839105.1 Actinomycetota bacterium | reverse complement strand
CGTCCGGCCGCGGGTCGCAGACCGCGACGACGTCGCATTGCTCGTGCTCGAGATATCCCGGCACATTCAAGGTCGCGATGTTGCCGGTCCCGACGATTCCCATACGTACTCGATCACCTGAACCGCTGCTGGTCGCCATGTCGGTACTTTCGCACAGCGATGCGAAAATGCGCCCGTCGAAGCGCAGCGCGCCTCTACCGTTGCGGCATGCAGATCGCCGCCACCGAGCGCACCAAGGTCCGTCGCCAGCCCAAACGCGCGAACTACGACCGCGCGCTCGTCCACGCGATTCTCGATGAAGCGCTGACGTGTCACGTCGGATTCGCGATCGAGGGCCGGCCGTGGGTCATCCCGACGATCCACGCGCGCATCGACGATCGCCTCTATCTCCACGGCGCCGTGACCAATCACATGTTGCGCTCGCTGACGGGTGGGATCGAGGCATGCGCCACGATCACGCTCATCGACGGGCTGGTTCTAGCGCGCTCCGCCTTCCACCACTCGATGAACTACCGCTCGGTGATGGTCTTCGGGCGCGCGACGCTCGTCGCGGACGGCCCCGAGAAGCTCGCCGCCTTCGACGCGCTGGTCGAGCACGTGGTTCCCGGTCGGACGGCCGACGCCCGGCCGCCGTCGGACGCCGAGATCCGAACCACCTTGGTCCTGGTGCTGCCCATCGACGAGGCGTCCGCCAAGGTCCGCGCCGGCGGCCCGATCGACGAACCCGACGACATCGCCCTCGACGTGTGGGCCGGTCAGCTGCCGCTCACCACGACGTTCGGAGCCCCGATCGCCGAACCCGACAGCAACGGCACCCTGCCCGCGTACATCGCCGGCTACCACCGCCCGTAACGAACGGCCCGGCGACGGCAGCGCGCATGTTTGCAGGCGGCGATGTTTGGCTAGGACCCTCGCGCCACGCGGCACCAAGACGATCCACGGAGCGCAGCATGTCTGATGAGCCTTCCGTCACGCAGCGAAACATCGGCGCGGTCGCGCCAAAGCTGGCGGAGTTGACCGACGATGTGCTCTTCGGCGACGTCTGGGAGCGTCGAGGTCTGTCGAAGCGGGACCGCAGTCTCATCACTGTCGCGGCGCTCGTCGCGCTCTACCGACCAGAACAACTCGACTTCCACCTGAGACGGGCGCTGGACAACGGTGTGACCCGCGACGAGATCGTCGAGATCATCACGCATCTCGCCTTCTACGCGGGCTGGCCGAACGCGATGACGGCTATCAACCTTGCGAGGACGATCTTCGGCGAGACGGATGCTCCGGGATCGGCCGGAGGCGAGTAGACGCCGACGCCCGTTAGCTGCGGCTATTTGAACAGCTTCCAGATCAGACCGCCGACCTTTCGTTGACGTCCCGATTTGGTCCACGGAATACCCGTCGCACGCGACACGCGCCGCTTCGCATTGGTCACGCCGAACTGGCGCTTCCAACTCCACCCGCCCTTGTTCATATGTTTCTCCCTCGGTGACTGTCGATATTTGCTCTGGCAGTCTCATGCATCGCCGGACCTGCCGAGAACGCGCTCCCTGAGGGCTACGGCACCCTGAGTTCGACGACGGCGCAGATACGGGCGAGCGCGGAGAGATGGTCCGGTGTGCCGAGCGCGACGAGGATGTCTTCGGCTCGGATGCCGTCGCTGATGTCGTGCCACTTGTGGAGCTGCGCGTCGCGGCGAAGCCCGAGGACGTAGACACCTTCGTGTTCGCCGATGACGTCCGAAATCCTTTTGCCGACGAGCGGTGATCTTTCTTCGACGAGGATCTCCTCCGTCCCGAGGCCGAGGCGTGGTAAGTCATGAAGGTCGAGCACAGCGGCGGAAAGCGCGGAAGCGGCGAGTGACGCTCCGTAGGACTCGTAGGGCGATTGCGCGACGTCCGCACCGGCGTTCCGTATGCGAGAGAGCCAGCTCGTCTGGTTCACCCGCGACACGATGCGCAGGCCCGGGCATACGGCGCGCGCGGTCAGCACGACAACCAGGTTTGCGGAGTCCTCGTCCGCGGCGGCGACGAAGCCGGCGGCGCGTTCGATTCCCGCGCGACGGAGATCTTCCTCGTCCGTTGCGTCGCCGACGACCTGCATCGCGCCCGCCGCGATGATGGCTGCTCCAAGGTCCGGATTCATGTCGAGTACCACGCACCGTCGTTCCATGGTGCCGAGTGATCGCACGACGGCTTGGCCGACCCGCCCGAAGCCGACGACAATGACGTGGTCACGCAGTTCGTCCCGCATCTTGCTCGCTTTCCGTTCGCGCATGTATCGGGTGGCTTCGCCCGTCGTGAAGACACTGGTGAGTACCGAAGCGGCGTACACGAATGTCGCGAAACCGGAGATGATCACGCCGATGGTGAAGAGCCGACCGCCGGTGCCGAGCGGGTGGACTTCCCCGTATCCGATCGTCCCAAGTGTGATCACCGTCATGTAGACGGCGTCGATCCAGCCATAGCCCTCGAGGACCATGTAACCGATCGAGGCAGCAACCGCCAGCACGGCGAGGGCCACGAGCGCGCCGCGCAAACGAAACAGGATCCACAGCGCCAGAGGTTGCTGCGACCGCGACGCTCCACCCCGCGTCGCGCCGCCCTGTGCCACCGAACCAGACTCGCCGCATCTGATACCTGGCCGCAAGAAACCATGCGTGAGATGCGACGGGTGACACGACGAGTACGTCACCGGCCACTACCGCCTGTAAGCGAAAATGTTCGACACCGACGACTGAATTGCCCTTGGTTTGCAAGGGTAATTCGGGTATCATCGAACGTATGTTCGGTGACGCGATGCACGAGATCATGCGGGATCGCCGAGCACTCGACTCCGCCGAGGCGGCCTGGTTGAGCAAGGTCGCCTCGTACGACCGTTCGGGCGAATGGCGGGTCGATGGTTTCGGCAGCGCCGCCTCGGCACTCCGGGAGAACTGTCGCATCGACCGTGGCGTCGCGCACGGTCACGTCGC
>JAUZEI010000293.1 GCA_030839105.1 Actinomycetota bacterium | reverse complement strand
CTCGGCGACGCGCCGTTCGGCCGGACCGACCGCGGCGGCCGCGTACTCGGCGGGCAGGATCAGCTCGTTCTTGAGCGCACTGATCTGGCCGTGGAGCTGGCGGGCGGGGAACCGCTTCGGGTCGAGGTTGAGGTCGCGCCGGACCCAGTCGGTGAGGCGCGTCGCATCGGCCTGGTCGTAGATCGTGAAGCTCGACCGGTAGCCGAGTAGCGAGGCCTCGCGACGCAGGATGCGCGAGCACGCGGCGTGGAAGGTCGACACCCACATTCGGTGCCCGACCGACCCGACGAGCTGGGCGACACGGTCTCGCATCTCCCCTGCGGCCTTGTTGGTGAACGTGATCGCGAGGATCTCGAACGGCGACGCGCCGAGCTCGGCGACGAGGTACGCGAGACGGTGGGTGAGCACGCGGGTCTTGCCGGAACCCGCGCCCGCGATCACGAGGACCGGGCCGGCCGGCAAGGTCACGGCCTCGTACTGGGCCGGATTCAGCCCCGAGAGATCCAGGCTCCGTCCTCGCGCCGGGACGGCGGGCTCCGTGTCGACCATGACTCCAAGCATGGTACCGGGGGCGAATTACACGCGTGTCGTGTGCCCGGCGCCCCTGCGACCGGTACGTCTCGGACCGTCCGCCTCTACGAAGCCGCCTGCTCGAGGTCGGTCGAATACTTGCCCGCGGCCGCGAGACCGTTCATTTCGGCGCGGTGCTTGTACGCCGCCTGGCCCGCGCCGATGTTCGCGTCGGACCCCTTCCACGCCTGCAACGCGGCGTGTTGCAAGGCGCGTCCGTACGAGAACGACAGCTGCCACGGGTGCGGGCCCTTGGCATTCATGGCGTTCAGGTTGGCGGTCGCTTCCTCGTCGCCCTGCCCGCCGGACAAGAAGACGACGCCCGGCACCGCGGCGGGGACGGTGGTGCGCAAGCAGGAGATCGTCGCGTCGGCGACCGTCTCGGGCGGCGCCGGATAGCTCCGGTTGTCCTTTCCCGGCACGACCATGTTCGGCTTCAACAACATGCCCTCGAACTCGACGCGCTGGTCGTACAACTCGTCGAAGACACGGTGCAGCGCGTCGCACGTGACCTGGTAGCACCGCTCGAGCGTGTGGTCGCCATCCATCAACACTTCGGGCTCGACGATGGGCACGATGCCTTCGTCCTGGCACAGTGCGGCGTAGCGCCCCAGCGCGTGCGCGTTGACATCGATGCAGAGCCGGGACGGAATGTCGGGGCCGATGGTGATGACCGCTCGCCACTTCGCGAAGCGTGCACCGAGCCCGCGGTACTCGATCAGACGATCGCGCAGTCCGTCGAGCCCGTCGGTGACCAGCTCGTCGGGCGACTTCGCCAGCTTGACCGCGCCCTTGTCGACCTTGATGCCGGGGATGATCCCGACGGACTCGAGGACCTTCGGCAGGGGCCGACCGTCGGAGGCGGACTGGCGGATGGTCTCGTCGAAGAGGATCACGCCGCTGATGTGGTCGCCGGCGCCTTTCGTCGTAAACAGCATCTCGCGATAGGCACGGCGCCGGTCCTCGGTCGAGTCGCAACCGATCGAGTCGAAGCGCTTCTTGATGGTCCCGCTGCTCTCGTCCGCGGCCAGGATGCCCTTGCCCGGTGCAACCAGTGCCCGGGCCGTCTCGTTCAGTGCCGCGTCCATCGCACCCGTCCCCTCGTGTCGTCGCGTGACACCTATTTTCCCACTCGCGCCCGGTTCATTCCCCTTGCGCGTCTTCCCCTGCGCGTCATTCCCATTCGCCTCATTCCCATTCGATCGTGCCGGGTGGCTTCGAGGTGATGTCGTAGGCCACCCGGTTGACGCCCGGGACCTCGTTGATGATGCGTGACGAGATGCGCTCGAGCACGTCGTAGGGGATGCGGGCCCAGTCGGCGGTCATCGCGTCGTCGGACGTGACGGCCCGCAGCACGATCGGATACGCGTACGTGCGGTCGTCGCCCATCACGCCGACGGTCTTGACGGCAGGTAACACCGCGAAGCTCTGCCAGATCTCCCGGTAGAGCCCGGCCCGCCGGATCTCCTCGACGACGACCGCGTCGGCTCGCTGCAGGATCTCGACGCGCTCGCGCGTAATCGTGCCGATGATGCGCACCGCGAGTCCGGGACCCGGGAAAGGCTGGCGCCACACGATCTCTTCCGGGAGCCCGAGCTCTTCGCCGATCGCGCGCACCTCGTCCTTGAACAGCGCTCGCAACGGTTCGACGAGCTCGAACTGCATGTCTTCGGGCAGACCGCCGACGTTGTGATGGCTCTTGATGTTGGCGTTGTCGCCGCCGCCCGACTCCACGATGTCGGGGTACAGCGTGCCCTGCACCAAAAAGCGCGCGTCGTCGAGATCGAGCGCGGCTTCTTCGAACACGCGGATGAAGAGCTCACCGATCGTCTTGCGCTTGCGTTCCGGATCGATGACGTCGTTCAGCGCATCCAGAAACCGGTCCTGCGCCTTCACGTGCACGAGCTCGACCGCGAACTGCTCCCGGAACGTCTCCTCGACCTGTTCCGCCTCACCGAGCCGCAACAGACCGGTGTCAACGAACACGCACACGAGCTGATCGCCGATCGCCTTGTGCACGAGCGCGGCCGCGACCGCGGAGTCGACGCCCCCCGAGAGTCCGCAGATCACGCGCTCGGTCCCGACCTGGGCCCGGATTTCGGCGACCGCGTGCTCGATGATCGAGACGTTCGTCCACGTCGGTCGGCACCCCGCGGCATCGAAGAGGAACGACTTGAGGATCTGCATGCCGTGTTCGGTGTGCGCGACCTCGGGGTGGAACTGCACCGCGTAGATGCCGCGATCGCGGTCTTCGAGTCCGGCGACGGGTACGGCATCGGTGCGCGCCGTCACGGCGAAGCCCGGTGGAGGCGCGGTGATGGAGTCGCCGTGACTCATCCATACGATCTCGTCGACCGGAAGGTCGGTGAACAGCAACGAGGAGCCCTCGACGTGCAGCTCGGTGCGTCCGTACTCGCCGTGTCCGGTCTTGGCAACAGTGCCGCCGAGATCACGCGCGACCAGCTGCGCGCCGTAACAGATCCCGAGCAGTGGAACGCCCGCGTCATACACCGCGGCATCGATTTCGGGTGCACCCGGGACGTGCACCGACGCGGGTCCGCCGGAGAGGATGATCGCCTTCGGCCTGCGGGCGAGCATTTCCGCGATCGGCGTCGAGCGAGGGACGATCTCGCTGTAGACGTGCAGCTCGCGGACGCGCCGCGCGATCAGCTGTGCGTACTGCGCCCCGAAGTCGACGACGAGGACGAGGTCGGGCGCGTCACTCACGCCCGGACGATCTCCATCACGCCATGCCGATGCCCTGCGCGCGCTGCAACGACTTGCCTTCCGTCTTCAGCGCGGGCGCGACCATCACTTC
>JAUZEI010000278.1 GCA_030839105.1 Actinomycetota bacterium | reverse complement strand
CGCGAACCGGCGTCGACCGCCGCACGGCCGGCCTGACTGCCTGCTACTAGTTGTGAAGCGAACGCAACCAATCGACGGTGCGCCGCAGGCCGTCTTCGAGGTCGACGCGGCAGCGGAAACCGAGATCGCGTGCCGCGCTCGACGGGTCGGCGCGACTGTGCCGGACGTCGCCCGGACGGGCGTCGACGAATTTCGGTTGGGGCTCGACGTGCAGAAGGTCGCCGAGCGTCCGCAGGATGTCGAGCAGAGCCCAACTCGCGCCGCCGGCGATGTTGTAGGCCCGACCTGCACACGCCGCCGCGGGCGCGTCCGCGGCGGCCAGGTTGGCGTCCACCACGTCGGATATGTACGTGAAATCGCGTGATTGGAGCCCGTCGCCGTGGACTTCGGGGGCCCGACCGGTCAGCAATGCCTCGACGAACAGAGGTATCACCGCGGCGTACGTCGCGTCGGGTCGTTGGCGGGGCCCGTAGACGTTGAAGTACCGCAGTGCGACCGTCTCGAGTCCGTGAAGCTCGGCGTAGACGCGGCAATAGTGCTCGGCGGCGAGCTTGCTGACGGCGTAGGGCGATCGCGGCGTCGCGCCGGCATCCTCGCGGGTCGGCAGCGGCGCCGAGCCGCCGTAGATGCTGCTCGACGACGCGTGCACGAACCGCTCGACCCCCGCGTCGAGTGCTCCTTGCAACATGGTCAGTGTCCCGTGCGTGTTTACCGCGTCGGTCGGAAGGGGACGTTCGATCGATCGCAGCACCGCCTTGTGAGCAGCTTGATGAAAGACCACCCGGCAGCCGTCGACCGCGTCGCGGACGACGTATTCGTCGGCGACCGATCCGATGATGAGCCGAGCCCGCTCGTCGACGTTGTGCCGAAAACCGGTGTTGAGATCATCGAGCACCACGACCTCGTCGCCCCGCTCGAGCAGCGCGTCGACGATGTGGGAGCCGATGAACCCTGCTCCGCCGGTTACCAGCGCTTTCATCGGGCCGAAGCTACTCGCACGTGATCCGCGGCGATCGGGAACACCGGGGATTACGAACGCGGCCCCTTACGGGCGTGCGCGCTCGCTCGGGGTCGAGCCCGTAGTCTGGGTTTCCGTCGTATGAGCTGGGAGCACGGAGCATTGCCGAATCGCGGATTGCGCCACCTTGCGTCCGCGCTCGCATTCTGTGTGCTCGGCGTCGTGGGCAGCGCATGCTCATCCGGCGCGACGAGCGGCGGGAGCACGGACTCGACCGTCAACGACGGCGCGGTCATTGGCACCACAACCGATCCCAGCGTGACGACCACCACGCCGTCCTCGAGCGCACCATCGACCACGACGACGATCGACCCCGACTACGCCACGCTCGCGGCGCTGCTTCCGACGAACGTTCCCAGCGGTCTCCCGCTCCAGCCCGACCGCCTCGCCGATACGGGCGCGACCAACCTCTCCAAGGCGATCCAGGATGATGTCTCCGCTGATGCCGGCGACACTCTCCGCAGCGCCGGCTTCGTGATCGGGTACCAACGGGCGTGGACCAACGCCGCGGCCGTGAAGCAGAACACGCTCTTCGTGTACAAGTTCAAGACCGCGGCCGGCGCGGCGCAGTACGCGAGCAGCCGCGCGTCGGCACTCGAGAGCGAGAACTCTCCGAACGCCGTCCAGGGGGGTTCCATTGGCCATTTCCCCGTTCTGATCCCGGGCGCCGTCGGCCTGCACAGCGAGGGCACCCAGTCGTCGTTCGGTGCGGTGGTGTTCTCGAAGGGCGTGTACTCGGTTGTCGCCGTGGCGACCGACGCGGGCAACATCGATCAGTCGGGGAATGCGTCGGCGTTGGCGGCCGCGCAGAATCTGCTTCTCCCCTGACGACCGGGTAGGGGGAACCAGCGCGGATGGCGATTCACTACGAACAAGACGGCGAGCACGCGGTCCTGATCACGATCGATCGCCCCGAGACACGCAACGCGTGCGACATGGAGCACTTCAAGTCGTTACGCGAAGCGTGGGAGCGATTTGCCGCGGACGATCAGGCATGGGTCGCTATCGTCACGGGTGTCGGCGAGGCGTTCTTTTCGGGCGCCGATCTCAAGACGTACGTCCCGGAGATCACGAAGCTCCAGGCCGAGATCGCCGCGAGTGGTCTCACCGAGCTGAACGGATACCGCCTCGACGACGGTGTCCGGGCGGTTCTGCGCAACTGGCCGCTGTACAAGCCGGTCGTGGCGGCGGTGAACGGCTTCTGCACCGCGGGGGGCATGGAGATGCTCGGCGGATGCGACATCCGCGTCGCGTGCCCGGAGGCGAAGTTCGCCGTCATGGAGCCCAAGCGCGGACTCTTCGCCGGCGGGGGAACCACGGTTCGCCTGCCTCGCCAGGTTCCCTGGGCCCAGGCCATGGAGTTCCTGTTGTGCGCGGATCTCATCCCGGCCGAGCGCGCGCTGGAGATGGGTTTGCTCAACGCCGTCGTTCCGCGCGAGGAACTGCTCGACGCGGCGCGCGAGTACGCCCATCGGATGATCGTGAACGCGCCGCTCGCGGTGCAGGCGACCAAACAGAGCGCGCTCCAGGGGCTCTATTTCGACGAGGATCTGACTCGAAACCTGCGCCGCGCGGTGCGGGCCTTGCGCCAGACCGTCGCCGACGGGGCCGACCCGGCGGCGGCGGCCGAGATCCTGGAAGGCCTCGCCGACGAGCTGCGGACTCCGTTCGAACAGGAGTCGAAACTCTCGTCCGTGATCTTCCGGACGGACGACGCCAAGGAAGGTCCGCGGGCGTTCGCCGAAAAGCGCCCGCCCGTGTGGCGATCCCGATGACCCGGAAGTGACGTGACGGTCGATCCGCGGACTCCCTGTGTCGTCGGCGTGGCGGCGCGTACCTGGCACCCCGGCGATGTGGGAACGGGCGGCGCGCCGGAGCCACTCGACATGTGGGAAGAGGTCGCGCGCGCGGCCGCCGCGGACGCGACCCGGCCCGGTTTACTCGAGGGCCTCGAGAGTCTGCAGGTGGTGTTCTGCCAGACCTGGCAGTACGACGACGCGGTCTCGCGCCTCGCCGATCGCCTCGGGGCCGCACCCGCGCACCGCCACTACTCGGGCATAGGCGGGACCACGACCCAACAACTGGTCGACGCGACGGCAGAACGGATGTTGGCGGGTGAGCTCGACCTCGCGCTGATCACGAGCGCGGAAGCGCTCGCGACCCAGCGTGCGTACAAGAAGCGAGGGGAGCGGTTTCCCTACTCGTTCGCGCCGACCGAGAGACGACCGTTCCCGTGGGAGTCGCCCCCGGATCCGGTCGAGGTCGCGCACGAGGTGTTCCAGGCCTGGCTGACGTTCTCGATCTTCGACAACGCCCGGCGTGCGCACCGAGGGGTAGGACTCGAGGAATACCGCGCGGCCATGGGTCGGATGCTCGCGCCGATGACCGACGTCGCGGCTGCGAATCCGAATGCGTGGTTCGGCGTCCGCCGCGGTGCGCGCGAGATCACCGAGCCGAGCGTCGACAACCGCATGGTGGGCTACCCGTACACGAAGTACATGGTTGCGGTGATGGACGTCGACATGGCGGCCGCGCTCGTCGTCGCCACTCACGCGCGCGCCGACGCGCTCGGCGTCCCGGCGGAGCAGCGCGTATA
This sequence comes from Actinomycetota bacterium, assembly GCA_030839105.1. GTDB lineage: Bacteria > Actinomycetota > Acidimicrobiia > IMCC26256 > PALSA-610 > PALSA-610. The sequence goes on along the minus strand of JAUZEI010000278.1, from coordinate 1,104 downwards.
TCTGCGCGGTTGGAGCGGCGCGAACGATCCGGTGCTCGTCGCCGAGCATCCGGACCTCGGGCGATCACCCGCGATGGAGGGCGCGGGCTCGGCCGCGCTCGAGGCCGCGGGCGCGGGAATCGACGACGTCGCGCACCTCGATCTCTACTCGTGCTTTCCGAGCTCGCTGCATTTCGCGGCCGACGCGCTCGGGATCGCGCCCACCGACGCACGTGGTCTGACCGTCACGGGTGGCCTCGCGTATCACGGTGGTCCGGCGAGCGGGTACCTCACGCACTCGATCGCGGCGATGGTGGAACGGCTTCGCCGGGACCCGGGCGCGCTCGGCCTGGTGAGCGGTGTCGGCATGCACATGACCAAGCACGTGTTCGGCGTGTACTCGACCGAACCCGGTCGGCTCGTCCCGCCACCCGACGCCGCGCCGGCGGAGCGGGTGCCGGTCGTGGCCGCGCACGACGGACCCGCGACTGCGGCCGCCTATTCGGTCGTCCACGAGCGCGACGGCCGCGCCTCGCGCGCCGTCCTCGTCTGTGACCTGCCCGGTGGCGCGCGTACTTACGCGACGACGACGGACGCTGCCGTATGCAGGCGTGGAGAAGAGGAAGAGCTGGTCGGCGCGCGCGTGCGACTCGAGCCCTCGGATGTCGACGGCGCGTTCGGTCCGGTGACGGTCAACCGGGCAACCCTGCGCGGCTGAGCGGAGCACGCAGCGTGCTTGATCCGCGCGCCCTGCACCGTCGAGCCCGGGCGCCCTGCATGATTGACAAGGCGCGACGCCATCCGTAGGTTCCACCGTTACACTCCTGGGGTGTGACCTGGGTCACATCTGACGGAGTAAAATTCCAGAGAAATTCGCAACATCGGTCTGATGCGTCGGGGCATTCGCCCCGGCTGGAATCGGGGGGACCCGTGGTACGGAGTCGCAGGTCGCGGGTTACGACAGCCCTTGCCGTCGTAGCAGCGCTCGCGGTGGTCGCGTCTGCTTGCGGAAGCAGCAGCAAGAAGGGCGCCGGCAACACGAATAACGGTCCGACGACGACCCTCGGAGTGCAGGGCGGCAAGGACGCCGGGCCCGGAGTGCGGGGCGGCAGCCTCGTCTACGGC
>JAUZEI010000259.1 GCA_030839105.1 Actinomycetota bacterium | reverse complement strand
CCACACCCACGGCCGACCCCGACCGCGCGGCCACGGTCGCGCCCGACCGCCGCGCCTCCTTTGCCGAGGTGGCGCAGGCCGTCGACGTCGCCGCCGGTCGTCCCGCCGAACCGGGGACCGGGTCGCCATTCTCGGAAGACCTGATCCCGCAGCGTCTGCCCAAGCGGGGCCGCCGCAACGCGCGCCTCGAGACGCCGTGGGCGCGCGAACGACCCGCGCCCGCGCCGCTCCCCGTCACCGCGCCGCCTGGCGCGTCCGCAACGCCCGTGGTTGCGTCCGCCGCGCCGTTGCCGTCGCGCAACGGCTCGACCGAGCAATCGAACTCGTCGGCGGCGGCACCCGGGTCGAACGACGCCGCTGCGGAAGCCGGATCCGTCGCGTCGCCGGCGGCGCCCAACAACGGCGCCGGCGACGGCTCGGCCGGAAGTGGGGAACGGTTCGCATTCTTCGCAGCCTTCCGGGCGGCGGCCGAACAGGCTCGTGAAGAAGCCGGTATCGATGATCGGAGAGGGCATTGACGGTGCAATCTGACGGAGCGAGCGCCGTGGGCGCCAGTGCCGACGTTCGAAATTTCAATTGGTTGCTCTCGAGCTTCGTCGACTCGACGCCGGGCGTGACGGACGCGGTCGCGGTGTCGTCGGACGGGCTCTTGATGGCGATGTCGAGCTCGCTCGAGCGGGCCGGCGCGGAGCAGCTCTCGGCGATCATCGCCGGCATGACCAGCCTGGCGGAGAGCACGGCCCGTTGCTTCGCGTTGGGTGAGCTCGAACAGGTGATCATCGCGATGCAAGAGGGATACCTCTTCGTGTCGTCGGTCTCCGACGGCAGCTCGCTCGGTGTCGTCGCGGATCGCCGCTGCGACGTCGGCGCGGTCGGGTATCAGATGACGCTGCTCGTCGAGCGCGTGGGCGCGGCGTTGAGTCCTTCACTCGTCGCGGAGTTGAAGGAGAGCGTGCTCCAGTGAAAGGCGCACAATGACCGACGAGCTTCCGCCCCGGGCGACGGCTCACGATTTCGTCCGACCGTTCGTCATCACAGGCGGCCGGACGCGTGCGACCGATTCGTCGCTTCGCATGGAGACCATGGTGCAGACCGTGGGGAGGCCGCGCGACGACCTCGACTTCGAGAAGGCACGCATCGTCGACTGCTGCTACGAGCCGATCTCGATCGCGGAGATCGGGGCCGAACTCGGTGTGCCGCTCGGCGTCGCGATGGTCATCGTCAGCGACCTCGTGGATGACGGCTGTCTCGAGACCACCTACAGCGACCCGGTCGAGATCGAGCTCTCGACCCTCACGAGGATGATCGAACGTGTCCGGGCACTTTGAGTCGAGCGCCGGCGGCGCGGTATCAGCGCCTCGGGCGCGGAAGGTCACGTCGGTCAAGCTCGTGGTCGCGGGCGGCTTCGGCGTCGGCAAGACCACGTTCGTCTCGGCGGTCTCGGAGATCCCGCCGCTGACGACCGAAGCCGCGATGACAACCGCGTCGAAGGGCGTGGATGACGCGTCGCTCGTCAACGCCAAGGTCACCACCACGGTTGCGATGGACTTCGGGCGCATCACGGTTGACGAGCAACTTGTCATGTACCTGTTCGGCACGCCCGGCCAGGAGCGTTTCGCGTTCATGTGGGATGATCTGTGCGACGGCGCGCTCGGTGCGGTCGTGCTCGCCGACACCCGGCGGCTCGCCGACAGCTTCGTGGCCCTCGACTACTTCGAGGCGCGCAACACGCCGTTCGTGGTCGGGGTGAACCACTTCGTCGACTCGTACCACTACCCGATCCCGGAAGTGCGCGAGGCGCTCGGCGTCGGCGACGGCATTCCCGTGGTCGACTGCGACGCGCGGAATCGTGAGTCGGTGAAGACGGCGCTCATCACCCTGCTCCAGCACGTGTACCAGATCCGCAGCACCGCGCTCACGCGCTGACGCCCTCGGGTAACACGCCGCCGAATCCTCGGGGGCGCGTCTCAGCGTTCGACGCGCTCGATGTGTTGCAACTCGATCATCAACGGCAGGACGAAGCCGATGTACGCGCTCGTCAGCGTGTATGCGTGCGTGGGACCGTGAGTCGTGCGCGAGTGCACGTCGATGACGCGTACCCGTTCGTCGCCGGCCATGTGCGCCTTCGCCCGTTCGACGATCGCGTTGAGCTCGTCGAGCGTCTCGACCTGCATTCCGAAATGATCGAGCGGGGGCGCGGTCAGCTGAGGATCGGCCGGCAGGAGATACACGAACTGCCCGAAGGCGCCCGTGTAGAGGATCAACGGGTTCCCGGCCTCACCCGTGTTGTCGCCCTCGGTCCATCCGAACACGTCTCCGTAGAACGCGAGCACGTCGGCGCGCCCCGGCGCATCGAGCACGGCCGGATCCATGCTGATCGCCACGTGGTTGAGCGTCGGACGACCGCTCATGCCGATCCCGGTCTCGGGTCCGTTCCCGACGACGCGCGGGGCGTCACCATGACCTTGCCCGGGAGCTCGCCCGCCGCGAGCCGGTGCATCGTCGGAAGCACCTCGTCGAGCCCGATGTCGAGCGGCTCGATGAGCAGCTCGAGCGGAAGGAGCCCGGACGCCAGCAGCTCGAGCGCGGGGCGGAAGCCGGTCCCGTCGTAGTTGTATGCGCCGATCAACGTCTGCTCCAACACGATGACCCGGTTGTGGTTGACGCGCGGCGGAGCATTGCCGGTACCTACGAAGACGAACGTTCCGGCGTAGTCGAGCTGGTCGAGAGCGGACTCCGCCGCGGCCGCGTGCCCGGAGCATTCGAACACCACCGTGAACGGCGCCTCGACGGTGCGTCCCATCTGCGCGCGCGGCAGCTCCTCGGGTGCGACCACCGCGCTTGCGCCGACCGCGAGCGCCCGTTTTCGCCGGGCGGCGGCAGGTTCGGAGACCACGATGTCGGTCACGCCCCGGCTGCGTAGGACCGCAACCGTCAGCAGCCCGACCGGACCACCGCCGGTGACGAGCACGCGGTCATCGGGCGTGACGTTCGCGAGATTCACGGTGTGGAGCGCGATCGCGGTCGGCTCGGTGAGTGCGGCGGCGCGGGTCGGGAGCGAGTCCGGGATGCGGACGAGACGCGCCGCAGGCACCAGCTTGTAACGGCAGAACGCGCCGCGCGAGAAGTCGAGCAGGTCGGGCGGTTCGCGCCGGAGGCACACCGCGGGCCGCCCGCGCCGGCATGCCCGGCATTCACCGCATCCCGGGGTGGGGTCGAGCACCACGCGCGCGCCCGCCTCCCAATTCGCCACGTCGGAGCCCACCGCCGCGATCGTGCCCGACCACTCGTGGCCGAGCACCGAGCCGGGACGCGCGTAGCGCTCGAGCACGAGGTGCAGATCGGTACCGCAGATGCCGCAGTGCGAGACCTCGACCAACGCCTCTTCCGCGCCGAGCGCGGGGACCGGGAGTTGTTGTACTTCGATGGCGCCGTCGCCGATGTAGACGGCCGCGGGCATGAGGGCGGTGGAGACGTCGTTCAGCACCGGGGGAGCTTCGCATCCGGTCGCGAAAAGAACAAAGCCGCCGGCGCACCGGCGGCTTCGTCTCGCAAAGCGACGTGATCGGATTCGCGGAGTTCAGACCGGGCGCACGTTCTGGGCTTCGTCGCCTTTGCGTCCGGGTGCGACATCGAACTCGACCTTCTGGCCTTCTTCGAGCGTCTTGTATCCGGTGCCTTGGATGTTGGAGTAGTGGACGAACACGTCCTTGGCGCCGTCTTCCAGCGAGATGAAGCCGTAGCCCTTTTCGGCGTTGAAGAATTTGACCGTTCCAGTTGTCACCAGCCGTACCTTCTCTTCCTGCGGGACGCACCTCACGCGCACCGTCTCCACGCCAGCGTAGGACAACACCGGCCGGTGTCGACAGGGTCAGAACCAGCGCTTGCGCCGGAAGTACCAGAGCTGCGCAGCGGTGCTGACAACGATCAAGCCCCATGACCAGCCGTACCCCTGCGCCCAGCTGAGCTCGGGTATGTGCTTGAAGTTCTGGCCGTAGACGCCGACGATGAACGTGGGCGGAAGCAGCAGCGACGCGACGACGGTGAGCCGCTTCATCACCTCGTTCTGATTGTTCGCGATCTCCGCCTGGTGAAAATCACGCACGCCCCCGAGCAGGTCGCGCGCCACCACGAGGCCGTCGGTTGCCCGCAGCAGCTTGTCGTACGCGTCGGCGAAATGCAGCTCGACGTCGCGCGGGAAGAGCGAGATGTCGCCGTCGAGCTCGGTGCGGTCGTCGAGCACCGCGCGCGCGGCGTCGCGCGTCGGTGCGAGGACCCGCCGGACG
>JAUZEI010000258.1 GCA_030839105.1 Actinomycetota bacterium | reverse complement strand
AGCGTGCGGGTGAAGTCGTCAATCAGGTGGAGGTTCTGCTGCACCCACGCCTGGTCGACCTCCCGCAACGTCACGTCCCGGCCGCTTCGAGTCGCGAGAGTGCGAACGAGTCCACCGATCGCGGCGTGCAGCTGCGCGGCGGGCAGCGGGACACGCAGCGCGTCGACGAGCTGTTTCTCGGTCGCGCCCCTCGCTCCGGCGGCGACCATCCCGAGGACGGTTGCGATGCTCGTCGGCGCGATCGCAAGGTTGCCCTTGCGCGCGGTCAGCTCGCCGTACAACGCGAGTGCGAAGGCCCGCTCGCCCGTTCCCGCCGCGGTGAGGACGTCGGTCGCGGGCAGCGTGCCCGGCTCCCCCGACCGGGTGAGCACGACGTTCGGGTCGGTCCGGCCGGCCGCCGTGGTGCCGGGGCTGCTCGGTGTCGTGATCTTCCCGCTCGAGCCGCAGGCCGCGAGCAGTATCCCGAGGCAGAGGACGACACCGGCGGCGGGGCGGCGGGAGGCCCGTGATCTGCGCATGCTGCTCTGACGATCGGACGCGCGACGTGGGTTCCTGAGGCCTGATCCTTCGCCCGGGTTCCTCAGGACGGAAGTTCGCGGAACGGGGTGTCCCTGCCGGGCCGGGGCTCGCTCGGCAGCCCGAGCACCCGCTCGCCGATCACGTTGCGCTGGATCTGCTCGGTGCCGCCGCCGATGCGGCTGCTCCACTGGCCGAGAAATTGCTGCTGCCAGTAGCCGTGCTGGATCGCGTCGTCGTCGTAGAGCATCGACTCCGCGCCCTGCAGCCCCATGACCAGGTTGCCGTCGTGCTCGAGGCGCCGGGACGCCGCGAGCTTCAACACCGACGCCTCGGGGCCGAGACCCTGGTCCTTGCGGGACCGGGCCCGCAGCCCGAGCCACTTGATGAGCTGTGTGCGCGTGTAGCTCCGGGAAAGCTCCTGACGCGCCACGGGATCGCCGGTGACACCGCAGCGTTGCGCGAGCGCGACGAGGTCGCGAAATCCCACACGCCCTCCGCCGCCGATCATCGCCCGCTCGTTCGAGAGCATCGTGTTCGCGGCGCGCCAGCCGCCGCCCTCCGCGCCGAGTCGCATCGCATCGGGGATGCGCACGTCGGTCAGGAACACCTCGTTGAAGTGTGACGCGCCATTGATCTGGCGCAGGGGCCGCACGTCGATACCAGGAGTGTGCATGTCGAGAAGGAACGCGGTGATGCCCTTGTGCTTGGGCGCGTCGGGGTCGCTGCGCGCGAGGAGGAGTCCCCAGTCGCTGTAGTGCGCCCCTGACGTCCACACCTTCTGGCCGTTGACGGTCCATTCGTCGCCGTCGCGCTCCGCGCGCGTCCGTAAGCCGGCGAGGTCGGAGCCGGCGCCCGGCTCGGAGAAGAGCTGGCACCACACGTCGTCGCCGCGCAGCATCGCCGGGAGGAACCGTTCCTGCTGCTCGGGCGTGCCCCACGCGATGATCGTCGGGCCGGCCATCGCGATCCCCACCGCGAATACGCCGGTCGCGACGTTGTAACGAGACTGCTCCTCGTTGAAGATGCGTGCCTGCCATCCGGGGCCGCCCCGGCCGCCCGCTTCGACGGGCCAGGTGATGCCGGCCCAACCGCCGTCGTACACGACGCGTTGCCATGCTTTGCATGCGGCCACATGTTTGTCGTCGGCATCGGGGTCGCCGTCACCGGGCATGTACGAGTGGTCGGACTGCTCGCCCGCCTCGCGGCGCCGGGCGTGGGCGTCGAGCCACGTGCGCACCTCGACGCGGAACGCCTTCTCTTCCTCGGTCTCCTCGAAGTCCACTGCTCTAGCCGCCCATCACGGTGCCCCGAGAACGGAGCCATAGTCGGGGCCGGACCGGAGCTGGTGACCGCCGTCGATACCCAACATCTGGCCGGTGACCCACGTCGATTCGGGCCCGGCGAGATAGCGCACGGCCGCCGCGATGTCGTCGACGGTGCCGACGCGCGCGACCGGCATGTTCTCGTGGTAGCTGTCGAGGATCGGACCACCTGCCGTGATAAACGTCATCAGGTCGGTGTCGACGATTCCCGGCTGCACTGCATTGACCCGAATGTTGTGCTCGCCGAGCTCGTCGGCCGCGCACTTCACGAGCATCTCGATGCCGGCCTTGCTCGCGCAGTACGCGCTCATGAACCGGTGGGTCGTGTGACCGGCAATCGACGACATCCCGACGATCGAGCCGCCGCCACTCTTGATCATCTGCGCGGCCGCGTGCTTGATGCAGAGGAAGGTGCCGATGAGATTGAGGTCGACGGTCGCGCGCCAGCCGTCGGCGTCGGACGCGACGATCGGGCCTCCGTGCAGCGAGCCGCCCGCGCACGCGAACAGCACGTCGAGCTTGCCGGTGGCTTCTGTCGCGGTGGCAACGGCGCGTTCGACGTCGGACTCGTCGGTGACGTCGCACGCGACATAGCGGACGGTGGCTCCGGCCGCGGCAACGGCTCCGATCTCCTTCGCCCCTTCCGCGAGCCGCGCCTCGGTCCGGCCCGCGATCGTCACATTCGCGCCGTCGGCCGCGAATCGCTGCGCGCAGCCGAGTCCGATGCCACTGCCGCCGCCCGTCACGAGCGCGGCCATTCCTTCCATGCCCGGCACCGCGGCGTCTCAGGCGTCGGCGATGGTGATCGCCTGCTTCGGGCAGACCCGCACCGCTTCTTCGACCTTGGCGCGCAGCTCGTCGGGCGGCTCCTCCTGCAGGACGTACAGGAAGTCGTCGTCGCGCACCTCGAACACCTCGGGCGCGGCAGCCATACACAGGGCGTTGCTCTCGCATTTGTCGAAGTCGACGACGACCCGGAAGCTCATGGTGTTCCTCCCGTTGAGACTGACCGGCGGGACCGCTGAACGGCGGCACCGTAGCGCACGGACCCTGACCGGCTTCCGGGATCGGCGTGGCGCCATTCAGCGTGGCGTCGTGATTCGGCGCGCCAGCTTGTCGAGGCGACCGTCCCACGCGGCGCCGACGTCGTGCATCCAGCCCGCGGCTTGCGCGAACGGACCGGGCGTGAGCCGGAACACCACCCGGCGGCCGGCGCGTTCGCCCCGCACGAGTCCGGCGTTCTCCAGCACGGCGAGATGTTTCACGACGGCCTGGCGCGACACCGGGAGTCGTTCGGCGATCTCCCCCGCGCCGGCCGGCGCGCGACCGAGGTGCTCCACGATGCGGCGGCGAGTGGGATCGGCGAGTGCGTCGAAAACGTGATCGACCTGATCGCGGCGCGCGCGAGCAGAGCGGGTCTCAGACACGTGCACACGCGCGGGCGGAGAACGCGGAACGCACGAGATGCGCGCCGTCGAGGCGCGTCTCGCGCATGTGGACGACGGTACCGACACCTGATGGTTCGAGTGTGATCTCGACCTGGGATGGCACCTCGTCGCCCTCGGTCGAGATCCATCGAAACGAGAGCCGTTCGTTGGGTACGGCCTCGTGCACGACGCCGACCCGTTCACCGTCGGCACCGCGGGTGTGCAGCCGGCCGCCCGGTTCGGCCTCGAGCTCGACCTCGTCGCCGAGGATGCCCGGCAACTCCTCCCAGACGACTTCGGGCGGGGCCGGGAGCTCCAGATCACGTTCGACCACAAGGTCGGATTCGTTGCAACTCATAGGTTGCAGGCTAGCGCGCGGTGAGCGGCGGGTCGGGGGGCTAATCTGCAACCATGCAGTTGCAGATGAACTCCACCGCCCCACCCGAACCGTCGGAGCAATCGGAACGAGATGTGGTCCCGGTCAGTTTCGGCGACGACGTTTCCCGGCGCATGCTCCGGCAGCGACGCGTCATGTTGACCGGGCCGATCGACGGCCCGTTGGCCGAACGGGTCTGCGCCCAGCTCCTCGTGATCGAAGCCGAAACGCCGGAGCTCCCCATCACGCTCTACCTCCACTCCCCCGGCGGCGAGGTCGATGCCGGCTTCGCGATCTACGACACGATGCAGACGCTGCGGTGCGAGGTGGAGACGGTGTGCGTCGGGTTCGCGGCGTCGATGGCGCAGTTCCTGTTGTGTGGTGGTGCGCCGGGTCGGCGGAGCGCGTACGCGCACAGCCGGATCCTGATGCACCAACCCCTGGGTTCGGTGCAGGGATACGCGGTCGACATCGCGATCCAGGCGGAGCAATTCACGATCATGCGCCGCTTGATGGCCGAGCTCACCGCCGAGCACACCGGGCAGACAGTCGAGCGCATTCTCGCCGACGGCGAGCGCGATCGCTGGTTCACGCCGCAGGACGCGCTCGAGTACGGGATGATCGACCGCATCATCGAGGCGCCGGTGCGGAACCTGCCCCACGTAGAGGGGGCCTGCTAGAAAACGAGGCGTGTTCGACGATCTGCTCGATGCCAACCGACGGTACAGCCGCGAGTTCCACGACTCTGGGGTAGCCGGAATCGCAGCCAAGGGATTGGCCGTGCTGACGTGCATCGACTCCCGGATCGATCCGCTCGCGCTGCTCGGGCTCCGCGCCGGCGACGCCAAGATCATCCGAAACGCAGGAGCTCGGGTCACCGAGGACGCGTTGCGGTCGGTCGTCCTCGCGGTGAACCTGCTCGGTGTGACGCGGGTATGTGTGGTGCAGCACACCGAGTGCGCGATGGTCGGAACAACCGACGCGCAGTTGCGCGCCCGGATGAAGGCCGAGCGCGGGGTCGACGCCGCGGGCTGGAAGTTCCTGACAAGTACCGACCAACTCGCGACGTTGCGGGCCGACATCGAAGCCATCCGCGCGTGTCCGCTCCTCCCGGCCGATCTCACCATCGGCGGCTTCGTCTTCGACGTCCACAGCGGCGAGCTCGTCGAGCTGGAATCGCTGGCGACGATGCGTGCCGACGAAACCTCCTGAGCAACTGAGTAGCTTCCCTGGCATGAGCGACACGAGCATCTCGGGAACTGACGTCATCGTCGAGACCGCCGACGGCCCGATGCGGCTGTACGAAGCCAAGCCCCCGGGCGAGACGCGCGGCGCGATCGTCGTGGTGCAGGAGGCCTTCGGCGTCAATCCGCACATCGAGGACGTGACCCGACGCGCCGCCGCCGCGGGTTACCACGTGATCGCGCCCGATCTGTTCCATCGCTCGGGCCCCGGCGCGGTGGTCGAGTACGGCAAGTTCGAAAAGGTCATGGAGCACTTCGGGAACCTCGGCAGCGACGCCTCGATCCTCACCGACATCGACGCCGCCCTCGCGCACCTGCGCGCCGCGGGATATGGCGATGCTCAGATCGGCGTCGTCGGCTTCTGCTTCGGAGGGCGGGTGTCGTTCCTCGTCGCGCTCCGGCGCGCCCTCGGGGCGGCCGTCGGTTTTTACGGAGGCGGACTCGTCAACGCCCGGTTCCCCCAATTTCCGGCTCTGGTCGACGAGGTCGGGTCGTTGCAGACCCCGTGGCTCGGCTTGTTCGGTGACCAGGACGCGTCCATTCCGGTCGCCGACGTCGAGACCCTCCGCACCGCGCTCGGCGCCGCGAAAGTCGACACCGAGATCGTGCGCTATCCGAAGGCGGGGCACGGCTTCCATTGCGATCTGCGGGACGACTACCGGCCCGACGACGCGGCCGACGCGTGGCGCCGCGCGCTCGACTGGTTCGCCACGCGCCTGCAGTCCACCTGAGGTACGGAGCGACAGCGGAGCCGTCCCGAGCCGCGCCGCCACCCGAAGGCGGCACCGCGCAAGCGACCCATAGACAGCGAGCGACTGCGGGGCCCGCCACCCGCGCCGCCCGAAGCCGGCGCCGCACAAGCGACCCACAAACAGCGAGCGACCCATAAGCGGCGAGCGCTCCGCCGCGGGGGCTGCGTAGGCTGCGGCGGATGGCCCCGTCCGCCCGCTTGCGCGCTGCTCTTGCCGCGATCGACGACGCGAACCTTGCCGATCCGACGCTCGTAACGGTTCGCGCAAGTCGCGGTCCGAAGGAGATCATCCACGCGAATCTCGTCACCGAGTGGGTGCTACGGCTCAAGCCGGAGGCCGACGAAGCTCTGTTGCTGGCGGCGCGTGGGCACCACTTCCGCCGATGGACGGTCCCGCGCACGAGCTACCCGGCCGGGCGCTCCGGCTACCTGCGCTGGCGCAAGGATCTGCACGGCCAACACGCGCGCGAGCTCGGCCTGCTGCTCGCCGACACCGGCTACGACGAGCCGACGATCGAGCGGGTGCAGGCGATCGTGCGCAAGGACGGCCTCGTGCGGGCGGCCGAGCACGACGACGTGCAGGTCTTGGAGGACGCGCTGTGCCTCGTGTTCCTCGAGACGCAACTCGTCGACATCGCGGCCCGTCTCGATCCCGACACGCTGCCGGGCGTCATCACGAAGACCGCGCGCAAGATGAGCCCGGCCGGACTCGCGCTCGTTGCCGAAGTGCCGTTGGGTGCGGGATCGCGGCGGATCCTCGACGCCGCGTTCGCACGTGACACCGTGCAGCGCTACCTCGATGCAATGGCAAAAGCTGATTGGAGCGCATTGGCCGCCACGCTCGCTCCCGACGTCGAGCGCGTCGGGCCGTACCGCGACACATTCCAAGGACGGGAGCCGTACGCCAAGTACCTCGAAGACATCATCGGCTCTCTGTCGGCGTACGCGCTCGTGGTCGTCGACATGATTGTCGATGGCAGCCGCGTCGCGGTCGAGCTGAACGAGACGGTCGACGACGGCGAAGATCGGCTCCGTACCGACGAGACGGTCGTGTTCGAGGTGCGCAACGGTCTAATCTCACTTGTCGCCGTGTATCTGCAGACGTCCGAGCGCATCGCGGCGAGCTCGGCGTGACGGAACCGATCTGCGAGCTCGACCTGGCTCGCATGCGACGTGACCGCATCGCGAAACTGAACAGGGCACTCGACAACGCGGGCGTCGACGTTCTCGTGTTGTGCGGTCAGCAGAACGTCTCGTTCGCGACCGGTGCGCGCGCGCCGGCGGCCGACCACATGCGCGCGTCCTGGTGGCGTGCCGTCGCCGTGCTCGAACGGGGCGCGCCCTGGCCGCACCTCTACACCGACTTCCCCGAGGGCGCGCCTTCCGAGATCCCCGACGAGCACCTGCATCGTGCGATCGAAGTCGAGACCGCGGCCGGCGCCGACGAGCTCCTCCGCGCGCTCGGCGCGGGTGTTCTCGCGATCGACGACGCGCCCTTCCCCTTGTGGCAGGCATTGCAGTCGCGCACCGTGATCGACGCGAGCGTCGTAACGGGTCCGGCGAAGGTGACGAAGACGGCGGACGAGCTCGAGTGCATCCGGCGCGCGCAGTCGATCAACGAGACCGCGATGCACGTCGTGCGGCCGCTCGCGCAGCCCGGGCGACTACCGCGCGAGTTGTCCGGAGCATTTCTCCGCGCCGTCGCGGAGCTGGGCGCGACCGCGAACACGGTCGATCCGGTGTTCCAGGTCATGCCTCGCTCCGTTGCCGAAGGGCCGTACAGCATCACGAGCGAGCCCGTCTTCCCGATCCCGGTCATCGACGAAGAACTCCGCGCGGGCGATGTGATGTGGATCGACACCGGTATCAACCTGCATGGTTACGCCTCCGACTTCGGCGCGACGTGGATCATCGGGAACGAGCCGAACCACGTCCAGCGCGACCAGTTCGCGATGTGGCGCACGGTCGTCGATCGTGCGTTGGCCCGGGTGAAGCCGGGCGCGACCGCCGCCGACCTCGTCGATGCCGCGCGCCTCGACGACGGTCGACTCCCGTGGCTCTCGTACTTCTATCTCGCGCACGGTGTGGGCACCGACAGCGCGGAGATGCCGTTCGTCGGGACCGACCTGGGCGCGGAGTTCGATGCGGCGCTCGTGCTGCAGCCGGGGATGGTGCTCGTCTTCGAACCGGTGATCTGGGTCGACGGCGACGCGGGCCATCGCTCGGAGGAGATCGTCGCCGTGACCACCGACGGCTACGTGCGTCTCTCCTCTCGGGTGACGCTCGACGACGGAGGCGCACGATGAGCCGGCTGGCCGCGTGCCTGTCGCTCATGGCACACGGTGATGTCGACGCGCTGCTCCTCGGCCGCGAGGCGAATGCCCGCACCGTCTCCGACGCCGGTCGCCTGTGGCTCGCAGGGACGCGCGTTTTCTCCCCCGGCTGCGTGGTCGTACGCCGCCCCGCGGCCGTGCACGTGCTCTCCAACACCGACGCGGTGGTCCCGCACGGTTTTCCCGTGGAGCATCTGTACGGCGTCACGTGGAACCCGGAGCGGCTCGTGACCGCGCTCGCCGCGATCGAAGGGGTCTACGACGCGCGGCGCGTCGGCGTCGACGGGATGTCACCGATGGGGGCCGCGTTACTCGCGCGGGCCGCGCCGTCGGCCGAGATCATCGATGCGGGTCCGATGTTCGCCGAGCTCTGGGGAATTCCCGACCGGGAGAAGGTCGCGGGCGTCGAGCGCGCCTCGGTCGTGGCGAGGGACGGACTCGACGCCATGGTCGGCGCGCTCCGGCCTGGTGTCCGGCCGCGCGATCTACGGGGTGTCTGCGCGG